>JAJYXA010000556.1 GCA_021791235.1 Pseudomonadota bacterium | reverse complement strand
GTTGCCGGGCTGTTTTCGCTGCTCGACGTGGTGATGCGCTTGCCGATGGAACAGGTGCTGAAGCAGATCAGCCTGCCCGCCGAAATCACCGAGGCCATCGTCGCGAACCGCGGGCCGTATGCGCCCTACCTGGCCCTGGCCATCGCCTGCGAGCAGGACGAGCAGAGCAGCATCGAGAAGCTGGCCAGGCAGATCGGGCGCGAGGTGGCCGACATCAACGGCGTGCACATGGATGCGCTGCTGTGGGCGCAAGAACTCTCCGACGCATGATGGAGGCATGACCGTCTCCGCCTGGTTCGTCTACATCGTCCGGTGCGCCGACCACACGCTCTACACTGGCATCACCATCGACGTCGACCGCCGGATCGCTGAACATAACGGCGACGGCGCGCCGGGCGCCCGCTACACCCGCCCCCGGCGCCCGGTCGAGCTGGTTTATGTCGAAGCCGCTGCCAGCCGCGCCGAAGCCTCCCGCCGCGAAGCCGCGATCAAGCAGCTCGACCGTGCGCACAAGCTGGCGCTGTGCGCGTCCGCGCGCTAAGCCTGCCCGTTCGTTTCAGCCACTCAGGCGTCCCTGCAACTGCGGCAGGGCGACTTCGGCCGCGCGCCGTCCGGCATCGATGGCGATGGCGGCGCGGTGAAATTCCATCAGCCCCAGGTCCGCGAGCAGGGGCGTCACCATCATGTCGGCCGGTTCGCCTGCCAGCCGGCTGCGCGTGATCAGCACCTGCATGATGTTGATGCTGGAAGCCAGCACGTCGAGCATGGCGGGAGGCTTGGGACCGTTGTCGTGGTTGAGGCCGAGTTGCGACATGCCGGTCTGGATGCGCGCCAATACCGCGTCGGCCAGGGTGTCGGGCTCGGCTGCGGCGTGCTTGCGCGTTGCTTTGGCAGCCCTGGGCTTGAGGTGGCGGCCCAGCAGGTCGGAATTGAGATCGACTGCGATCACGAGGTCGGCGCCCATCGCGCGGCACAGCGACACCGGCACCGGATTGACCAGCCCGCCGTCGACCAGCCAGCTGCCGTCGCGCTGCACCGGGGTGAACAGGCCGGGCAGCGCGATCGAGGCGCGCACCGCGTCGGTCACCCGGCCTTCGCGCAGCCACACCTCGCGGCCGCGCTGCAGGTCGGTGGCGACGGCGCCGAACGGCCGTTCCAGCTCGCGCATGTCGCGATCGACAAAATGGCTGCGGAAAAACCCGATCAGCTTGTCGCCCCTGATCAGCCCGCCATTGAGCGAAAAATCCAGGAAGCTCACCACGGTCTGCAGGCGCAGGCTGCGCACCCAGGCCTCCAGCCGGTCGAGTTCGCCGCCCACGTAGGCAGCGCCCACCAGCGCGCCGATCGAGGTGCCGCAGACGATGTCCGGCTCGATGCCGGCGTCGGCGAGCGCACGGATTACGCCAATGTGCGCCCAGCCGCGCGCCGAGCCGCCGCCCAGGGCAAGGCCGATGCGGCAGCCGGGCGGCCTGCTCATGCGGGGGGCGTTTGGATCCATTCGGGCTTTAGGGCGGGCTGGCATGCCCTAATCGGCCTCGCGCTCGGGGCTGCAGCACTGCACCTGTTCGGTCGCGGGCGGCTGGCTGAGGATGGCGCCGGTGACGGGATTGGGGCGGAATACGGTGCAGCCCTTGAGGCCGAGCGCATGCGCCTGCCGGTAGAGCGCCTCGAAGCTTTCGAACGGGGTGTCGGCGGCGACGTTGATGGTCTTGGAAATGGCGTTGTCGACAAACGGCTGCAGCGCCGCCTGCATGTGCAGATGGGCGAGCGGATCGAGCTGCCGCGCCTCGACCGCGCTGGGCGGCGTGCCGGCCCGGCCCTGTTGCCGCCACAACCGGCAAGCGTGGTCGTCCACGCGGTGGGTGCGATAGCTGCCGTCCGTTCCCAGCACGCGGCGCTCGGCCTCGGCCGCGAAAATCGGCTCGATGCCGCTGGAAAGATTGTTCGCCAGCAGGCTGATGGTGCCGGCCGGGGCGATGGCCAGAAGGTGACTGTTGCGGATGCCGTGCGCGGCGATGGCGTTGCGAATATCTTCCGGCAGCCGGCTGGCGAAGCCGCTGGCCAGAAACGCCTCGCGCGCGAATCCGGGAAACGGGCCCTTCTCGCGGGCGAGTTCGATGGACGCGCGATAGGCCGTGTCGCGCAGGGTTTGCATCGTGCGCGTGGCCAGCGTGCGCGCGGCCTCGCTGTCGTAGTTGAGGCCGAGCAGCACCAGCGCGTCGGCGAGGCCGGTGATGCCGAGCCCGATGCGCCGCGTGCGGTGCGCCTGTTCGGCCTGCGCCGGCAGCGGATAGCGGGAGACGTCGACGACGTTGTCGAGAAAGCGCACCGCGAGGCGCGCCGAGTCGGCCAGCGCGTCGAGGTCGAGGCGGGCGTCGGCGGCGAAGGGCGACGTCACGAAGGCGACCAGATTGAGCGAGCCGAGGTCGCAGGCGCCGTAGGGCGGCAGGGGAATTTCGCCGCAGGGATTGGTGGCGGTGATCATTTCGCGGTCGTGCAGGTTGTTCTCGCGATTGATCTGGTCGACGAACAGCACCCCGGGCTCGGCGGTATCGTAGGCTGCGCGCAGGATGCGCTGCCACAGCTCGCGCGCCTTCAGCGTGCGCAGCACGCGGCAGGGCACCGGCGCGGCGCTGCCGGTCCAGCGGCGCTGCACCAGAGGACCGTCGGCCGCCTCGCCATCGTGCACGGGAAACACCAGCGGCCAGTCGCGGTTGCCCTCCACTGCGGCCATGAAGGCGTCGCTGACCTGCAACGACAGGTTGAAATGCCGCAGCGCTGCGGGATCGCGCTTGGCGTCGACGAAGATTTCGATATCGGGGTGATCGCAGCGCAGCGTCGCCATCATCGCGCCGCGCCGCGCGCCGGTCGACAGCATGGTGGCGCACATGGCGTCCCAGATGTGCATGAAGGACACCGGACCGGAGGCGATGCTGCCGGTCGCCTGCGCCACCGTGCCGGCCGGGCGCAGGGTGGAAAAATCGTAGCCCACGCCGCCGCCGTGCTGCATCGTGAGCGCGCCTTCCTTCAGCGCCTCGAAAATGTGTTCGAGGTCGTCGGCGATCTCGCCCATGACGAAGCAGTTGAACAGCGTCACCCGGTGGCCGGTGCCGGCGCCGGCGAGGATGCGGCCGCCGGGCAGAAAGCGGAAATCCTCCTGCAGGCGGAAGAAACGCTCGGCCCATGATGCAGGCTCGCTGCGTTCCGCCGCCGCCATCGCCTGCGCCACGCGGCGCCAGGTGTCGACGATCCCGGTCTCTCCCGCGGCCCGGTATTTGGTCTGCCAGACATGGCGGGAGATTTCCATGGTGAGGGGATCGGGTGTCGTCATGGTGCGCCGACCGGGCGGGGATTTTGAGGCATCATCTGCTTTATAGCTGTTTTGCGGTTTTCATGATGCATTCGCTTCACCCCTACGCCGCGCTGACCCCCGACTGCGCGCTCGACGCGCTCGACAGCACCGGCCTCAAGGCCGACGGCCGCCTGCTGGCGCTCAACAGCTACGAAAACCGCGTCTACCAGATGGGCGTCGAGGATGCGGCGCCCGTGGTGGTCAAGTTCTACCGCCCCGAACGCTGGAGCGACGCCGCCATCCTGGAAGAACACGCATACACGATCGAGCTGGCCGCGCGCGAAATTCCGGTGGTCGCCCCGCTGGTGTTGAACGGCGCCACGCTCCATGCCCACGCGGGTTTCCGCTTCGCCGTCTACCCCAAGCAGGGCGGGCGCATGCCCGAATTCGACCGCGCCGACACCCTGCAATGGATGGGGCGCTTTCTCGGCCGCATCCACGCGGTCGGCGCGCAGGCCGATTTTGCGCACCGGCCGGCCCTGAACCTCGAGACCTTCGGCTATGCCTCGCGCGATTTCCTGCGTAGCGGAAACTGGCTGCCGCCCGAACTGGTTGCCGCGTGGGACAGCGTGGTCGACTATGCCCTTTCAAGCGTGGCGCATTGCTACGAGCGTGCCGGCGAGGTGCGCGCCATCCGCCTGCACGGCGACTGCCACGCCGGCAACGTGCTGTGGACCGATGCCGGGCCGCATTTCGTCGACTTCGACGACAGCCGCATGGGCCCCGCGGTGCAGGACCTGTGGATGCTGCTGTCCGGCGAGCGCGACGAGCAGCAGGCGCAGTTCAACGAGATCCTGAAAGGCTATGAGGACTTCATGGAATTCGATCCGCGCGAACTCAATCTGGTCGAAGCGCTCAGAACCCTGCGGCTGATCCACTACGCGGCCTGGCTCGCCCGCCGCTGGGACGATCCGGCTTTTCCCGCCGCGTTTCCGTGGTTCAATACGCAGCAGTACTGGCAGGCGCGTATCCTCGAATTGCGCGAGCAGATCGCGCTGATGGACGAGCCGCCGCTGGTGGCGTTTTAAAAAAACAGATTGAACAAAGAGGACGCGGAGGACACGGAGGGAAGGCAGGAGAGTCAAGTCGGGATTTTCCCTGCGTCCTCCGTGTCCTCGTTGTAAAAGATTTTAGGGGCGTAGAAACATGTGCGGCATAGCAGGTGAGTTTCGGTTCGACAACAGGCTACCCGACCCGGCGGCGATGGGGCGGATGCTGGCCAAGCTGGCGCGGCGCGGGCCGGACGCCGAAGGCCAGCACGCCGATGGCCCGGTGCGGCTGGGCCACCGGCGGCTGGCGATCATCGACCTGTCGGAGCGTTCGCGGCAGCCCATGCTCGACGCCGCCAGCGGCACCGCGCTGGTGTTCAACGGCACCCTCTACAACTATCCGGAACTGCGCGCCGAACTGATCGGGCTCGGCCACGTCTTCCATTCCGACGGCGACACCGAAGTCATCCTGCGCGCGTATCTGCAGTGGGGCGAAGCCTGCGTCGAGCGCCTGCACGGCATGTTCGCGTTCGCCATCTGGGACCGCGAGCAGCTGTTCCTGGCGCGCGACCGCCTCGGCATCAAGCCGCTGTACTACAGCGAAAACCTCGGCTGCTTCCGCTTCGCCTCGACCCCGCAGGCGCTGCTGGCGGCGGGCGGCGTCGACACCGGCATCGACGCGGTGGCGCTGCATCACCTGTTCACCCTGCACGCGGTGGTGCCGGCGCCGCGCACGATCTTCAACGGCATCCGCAAGCTCGCCCCCGGCACCACGCTGACGGTGAATGCGCGCGGCGAAATCAGCCACGGGAAATACTGGTCGCTGCGGGCGCAGCGCCCGGCAGTCCCCAGGACCGAGGCCGAGTGGACCGAGGCCATCCACGACAGCCTCAGGCAGGCAGTGAAAAAACGCATCGAGATCGCCGACGTCAAGGTCGGCGTGCTGCTCTCCGGCGGGCTCGATTCGAGCCTCCTGGTGGCCTTGCTGGCCGAGCAGGGCGTGTCCGACCTGATGACGTTCTCGGTCGGTTTCGAGGACCAGCCTGAGGAACGCGGCAACGAGTTCGAATACTCCGACCCGGTGGCGGCGATGTACGGAACCCGCCATCACAAGTATCTGATTCCCAATGCCGAGGTGCTGCGTCGCCTGCCCGAGGCGGTTGACGCGATGAGCGAGCCGATGTTCGCGCAGGACGCGGTGGCGTTCTATCTGCTGGCCGAGCAGGTCAGCAAGACCGTGAAAGTGGTGCAGAGCGGACAGGGCGCCGACGAGGTGTTCGGCGGTTATTTCTGGTATCCGCGGATGGCGGCGGAAACGCAAGGCTCGGCGCTCGACCGCTTCCGCCGCCATTATTTCGACCGCGACCACGACGAGTTCCTGGAAATGACCATGCCGGCCTATCACGGCCCCGACTACACGGCGGAAATGATCGCGGGCCATCTGGCGGAACCTTTTGCCGACGAATTCATCGATCAGGTGTTGCGCTTGGATGCGACCCTGCTGATCACCGACGATCCGGTGAAGCGGGTCGACAACATGACCATGGCGTGGGGGCTGGAAGCGCGCGTGCCCTTCCTCGACCACCGGCTGGTGGAACTGGCGGCGTCGATGCCGCCCGAACTCAAGCTGGCGTCCGAAGGCAAGCACGTGCTGAAGAGCATCGCGCGCGGTCGGGTGCCGGATGCGGTGATCGACCGCAAGAAAGGCTATTTCCCCATGCCTGCGCTCAAATTCGTACGCGGAGATTTTTTGAACTTCATGCGGGACATCCTGAATTCGCAGGCCTGCCGCGAGCGCGGCCTGTATCAGCGTGCCTACGTGAACACGCTGCTGGAGGCGCCGGAACGGCATCACACCCGTATCCAGGGCAGCAAGCTGTGGCATCTGGCGCTGCTCGAATACTGGCTGCAAAAAAATGCGTGAATTTTTCTTCCTGCTGGCTCTGCTGACGGCGTCTCCCGTCCACGCCCAGAGCGATTTCGACAACTGGCTCGCCGCCTTCCGCCAGGACGCCGCGGCACAGGGCATTTCCGCCGCCGCGCTTGACGCCGCGCTGACCGGCATCGCGCCGGTCGAGTGGGTGATCGAGCTCGATCGGCGCCAGCCCGAATTTCTGCAAACCTTTGCCGATTACCTGGGACGGCGCGTCAACGCGCGCCAGGTCGAGCGCGGCCAGGCGATGCTGGGCGAACACGCCGCCCTGCTCGACGCGGTCGAACAGCAGTACGGCATCCCGAAAACCGTGCTGGTGGCGTTCTGGGGGCTGGAGACCCACTATGGCGCCACCTTGGGCAGCTTCGACATCCCGGCCAGCCTCGCCACCCTGGCCTTCGACGGCCGCCGCAGCGGATTCTTCCGCGGCCAGCTGCTCGACGCGCTGCGCATCATCGACGCCGGGCATGTCGCTGCGGCCGACATGAAGGGTTCGTGGGCCGGAGCGATGGGCCATATGCAGTTCATGCCGTCGACCTTCCGCGCCTATGCGGTGGATGGCGACGGCGATGGCCGCATCGATCTGTGGCGGTCGCTGCCCGACGCCATGCGCTCGGCCGCCAACTATCTTCAGCGTGCCGGCTGGCGCGCGAACGAACCGGTGGCCATCGAGGTGCGGCTGCCGGAAGGCTTCGACTGGCGCAAAGCCCGCGTGGCCCACCGCCTGCCCATGGCCGAATGGACGGCGCGCGGCGTGCAGGCGGCGGACGGTGCCGCGTTGCCGGAGGGCGCCGGCCCTGCCGGAATCGTGTTGCCGCAGGGCTGGCAGGGGCCGGCCTTCATGGTGTTCGACAACTTCGACGTGGTGATGCGGTGGAACCGCTCGGTGAATTACGCACTGGCGGTGGCGCAGATGGCGCAACAGCTGGCGGGCGGCGGCGGGCTGGCCGCGCAGGCGGGCGAAGCGGGCGCGCTCAGCACCGCGCAGGTAAGAACGCTGCAGCAGGCGTTGAACGAGTTGGGTTTCGACACCGGCACGCCGGACGGCCTGTTCGGCCCGCGCACGCAGAGCGCGATCCGGCGCTATCAGGTCGTGCACCAACTGCCGGCCGACGGCTACCCTGCGCCCAGCCTGCTGGCGCACGTCGAGCAATCCCACGCTGCCGCAGCGGACGCGGGCGCGCTCGCTCCGGCGCCTGCCCTCACCTTTGCCGAGCCGGCCGGCCAGCCCTGATACAGGTGCAAGCTCTGCGCGCCTCCATGTTGTTTTTCAGGGATTCAATCCGGGAGAATGACGTGAGCGGCGCGCGTAATGTGCCGGGCGGCCTGAAATTTCATGCCCTGCACTATTCCGTATCCCCCGGCCAGGATTTCCCCGAACCATGAGCCTGCAATGCTGGAAATGCGGCGCCAGCCTGGCCGGCATGCTGCTGCCGCTGTCGCGCCGCGAAACCTGCCCCAGCTGCCGCGCCGACCTGCACGTGTGCAAGCTGTGCCGCCACTACGATGCGCACCGCGCCGGGCAGTGCCGCGAACTGGCGGCCGAACGCGTGGCCGACAAGACGCGCGCCAACGATTGCGGCTGGTTCGTGCCGCGGCCCGAAGCCTACAAGGGCGGCGGCGCGGCGATGGCGCAGGCGGGCCGCAGCGCGCTCGATGCCCTGTTTTCGAATCAGTCCGGCTCGGCCCGGCCTGGTGACGAATCCGCCAGGCCCACGCCGCCCACCTCGCTCGACGACCTGTTCAAGAAGTAACCGGAGTCGGCGCCCCCCTTCAGGGCTGCATGGCGGACAGATAGGCCGCCAGGTTCTGGATGTCGGCGTCCTTGAGGTTGCGCGTATACGCGGCCATCACCGGATCGATGCGCTCGCCACTGCCGCTGCGATAACGCTTCAGGGAGTCCTCCAGGTATTGCCCCCGCTGCCCGGCCAGGCGCGGAATCTTCCGGGCGCCGGCGCCGCTCGCGCCATGGCAGCCGACGCACAGCTTGTCGTACAGCTTCTTGCCCGCCGCGCCTCCCGCGCTCATGCCGGCGGGCTTGCGGGTGATCGGCTGCTGCGACAGGAAGAGCGCGACATTGATGCGCTCGTCGGGGGTGAGGGCCTTGATCATCCCCTCCATGAATGCCGACGATTTGCGCTGCCCCTGCACGAACCTGTTCATCTGCTCCAGCAGGTAGTCGGCATTCTGGCTCGCCAGGTTGGGCACCTCGGGCAGCACGCTGTTGCCGCCGGTGCCGTGGCAGTGCCGGCAGACCGACGCATCCTTTTGCCCGCGCCCGATCGCCGCCGACAAGGCGGCCGGGTCCTGGCTGATCTGGCCCAGTTTCTCGTGCAGCGCGGCCGGCGCCGGCTCCGTGGGTTTTTCCTTGCCATGGCTGGGAGCCGCGGCGGCGAATACGGCGATCAACATCAGGCTGGCCAGACGGGTGTGTGGATTCAATAACACGGAGCCTCCTTAAAAAGACAACAAAATCCTGATAGTCTTTTACGGCGCCCGAATCGCGGGCTTTAGCCCATGGAAAGCCGGAGTCCTTTAGGGCGAAATCTCAGCCGGTCGTCTGCGCAACAGGCGCAGCGCCTGCCACTCGTACAACAGCAGTCCCATCCCGATCAGCGCGATGCCGGCCCAGCCGTGCGCCGGGATGAATTCGGCGTTGAGCGTCTGCCCCAGCAGCAGCGCCGCCACCGGCGTCACCAGCATGATCAGCGCGACGCGGCCGGCGTCGAGATGCTTGATCACGTAGTAATACAGGGTGAAGCCCACCACCGACCCCAGCACGCCGAGATAGACGATGGCCGCGCTGGCGCGCAGCGTGGTGCCGGGCGGCAGCCGCGCGGCGTCGGCCATCAGCCAGGCCAGCACGAACAGCGGCGTCGCCACGCCGAGCGAGCCGGTGGTGATGGCGAGCGAAGAGGCGCGCAGGTTCAGCCGCTTGATCCACACCAGCCCCAGCGCCTGCACCGTCATGCCCGCCACCACGGCGGCGGTGGCGAGCGCGGCGCGGCCGTCGCCCGGCCACGGCTGGCCGAAGATCAGCCACAGCCCGGCCAGCGCCAGACCCAGGCCGGATAGGCGGATCGGCGTAAGCGTGCGCTCACCCAGCCACAGCGCGGCGAACACCCCGGTGACCAGGGGCGACAGCCCGAAGATCACCGAAATCAGCCCCGACGGAATGTGCAGCGCGCCCCAGTAGGTGAGCAGCATCGACACGCACAGCGACAGCCCGCTGATCGCATACAGCCGCCTCGCGGCCGGCGTGAACGGAAACGCGGTGCGGGTGGCATAGAGCAGCGTGAGGCAGATCGCCAGCCCGATCAGCATGCGCGCCATCACCGCGAAGCTGAAACTCGCCCCCTGCGCGCTCCACTGGATGGCGAGCGGCGTGGTCGACCAGATGAGGATGACGCCGAGATAGGCGGCGGGGACGGACATGGGCGGGCGTTACCTTTGAAGTAGGGCAATCGATATTGCGCCGGACGGAAAGTATGCGGTGCAATGCGCTTCGCTTATTGCACCCAGCGCGCGCAACTCAGTTCAAGTGTCCGCGTTTTTCCGAAGCATTTTTAACAGACTCTCCAAATCGGGCGCCTCCCGATATTGAACCCCGCTCGAGGCGATAACATCCCAGAAAGCCTTTGATCCAACATGCAAATGTGCGGCTATTTCCAGATTTTCATTGTCTTCGAGCAGGCCAGCGGGTATCCAGTATTCCGCTCTGCCATTAAGCGGATTCGGCAGCGGGCTTCCGCATTTCGAACAGAAATCCGAGCGGTAGCCGGTCTCGCTTATATACGAGGCAATGCGATCCTGTCCGCATACCCACTGAAAGTTCTCACTTGGAACAATGAGAGCCGCGTTTGCGCTGGAGCCCGTCGCTTTGCGGCATAAGGAACAGTGACACTGGTAGATGTTCGGCAGGGTGCCGGACACCGCGAACTCAACTTCTCCGCAAAGACATTTACCCCGCATGCAACGCTCCTTGAGCCTCTAACCAGAAATTCCCTGCAAACTCTCCGCCGCGATCTCGCGCACGTCCGCATCGTCGTCAGCCAGTCGCGCCTCCAGCCACGGCCGTGCGGCGGCATCGCCGGTCAGCCCCAGATAGTGGCAGGCATCCGCGCGCACCCGTGCATCGGCGTGCCGTGACAGTTCGCCCAGGCGCGGCAGCAGCGCGCGCAGGGTATCGCTGCCGGCGAAGTTTTCCAGCAGCACGCCGGCGCCCAGCCGCACGTTGAGGCTGGCGTCGACGTTGCCGACGATGGGCAGCACCGCGGTCAGCAGGGCGGGGTCGGCCTCGATCATTGCCTGCGCTTTGGGCAGCCGGCCTTCCTTCAGCAGCATATGAAAGTAATCGGCCATGCCTGCCTCGCTGTCGGCCTTGGCGGCCCACTCGGCGAGCTCGGCCTTGCCGTGCGCCCCGGCGAGTTCGATGCGGCCGATGCGCAGCCACGGCACCGAGCGCACGCCGAGCGCCTGCCCGACCTCGGGGCGCTGCTCCAGATTGACCGCTTCCAGGCGGCCGATCGCGCCCTGCTTGACCAGATCAGCAAGCGCGGCGAGCACCGCCGGGCAGTGCGGGCAGTGGGTGGAAAGCAGCAGCAGGGCGTCGGGTGCAGGCATGGCGGGGGAATCAGCAGATAATGTGGTGCATGAAATTTACCATCCTCCCCGTCACCCCGTATCAACAGAACTGCTCGCTGGTGTGGGACGAAGCGGGCCGTGCGGCGCTGATCGATCCCGGCGGCGAGGCGGAGCGCCTGCTGGCGGAAGTGGCGCAGCGCGGCCTCACGCCGGAAAAAATCCTGCTCACCCACGGCCACCTCGACCACGTCGGCGCCGCGGTGGAATTGCGCGATGCGCTCGGCATCCCCATCATCGGCCCGCAGCGCGAGGAGCAGTTCTGGCTCGACCTGTTGCCGCAGCAGGCCGAGCTGTTCGGCTTTCCGCCCGCGGCGGCGTTCACGCCCGACCGGTGGCTGGAGGACGGCGACACCGTTGAAGCCGGCTCCATCCGTTTCGAGGTACTGCACTGTCCTGGCCACACCCCGGGCCACGTGGTGTTCTACCAGCCGGAGGCGCGGCTCGCCTTCGTCGGCGACGTGCTGTTCAAGGGCTCGATCGGCCGCACCGATTTTCCGCGCGGCGATCATGCGGCGCTGCTGGCCGCCATCCGCGGCAAGCTGTTCCCGCTCGGCGACGACGTGCGCTTCGTACCGGGGCACGGCGCGATGTCCACGTTCGGGCACGAACGCCGCGAGAACCCCTTCGTCGGCCTGGCGCGCGATTGATATCGGTCCTGCGGGGCCCTATAAATAACAATCAAAAAGGAGACCGACATGAAGTGCTCTCGTTTGCTGGGCGTCTTCTTCCCCGCGCTGCTGCTGAGCTCCGTGGCGCAGGCCCAAAACCTCTCCGCCATCGTCACGCCCCCGCCCGAAGCCCCCGCGGTCACCCAGGCCGCGCAACGGGTGCTCGACGCGGCGAACAAGCGGGTGCCGCAGCTCGACACCGCGGGCCTCCTGGCGCAGCTGAAGGCGCAGCCCAAGACGGTCGTCCTCGACGTGCGCACGCCGGCCGAGCTGGGCCTGTTGGGCCACATCGACGCGCCGCTGTTCTTCAACCTCACGCGCGGCCAGCTGGAATTCCAGATCGAGGTGGCGGTGCCGGACAAGACTACGCCCATCGTCGTCTACTGCGGCGTCAGCCAGCGCGCGCGACAAGGCGTTCAAGACCGAGTTCGTGATGCCCGACAAGCTCTACGACGACAAACTCGAATTGAAAATGGGCACGTGGAATATGCAGATCCTGCACCTCGGCGCCTCGCACAGTCACGGCGACACCATGGTGTGGCTGCCGGAGAAGAAGCTGGTGATCGCCGGCGACACCGCCTTCCACGTGCGCATGCTGCCCATCTTCGAAGACACCGACACCGCAAAATGGATAGCGACATGGGACAAGTTCGAGGCGCTCGGCGCCACGATCGTCATCCCCGGCCACGGCGGGCCCACCGACATGGCGACGGTGCGCAAGTGGACGCGCGACTACCTGGTCTACCTGCGCGAAAAAGTGGCCGAGGTCATCAAGAACGGCGGCTCGCTGGACGACGCTTACAAGGTCGACCAGTCGCCCTCCTGCACCTGCACACCGCGGATGAGCTGGCGCGCAGCAATGCGGGGCGAGTGTACCGGGCGATGGAGTTCGAATGAAGCCGTCATTCCGGCGGACGCCGGAATCCAGTTTGATGGCTGGACACCGGCTTTTGCCGGTGTGACGTACCCCAAGCTTTTTAGCCCGACTCACTTCAGCGGCGTGATCGCGTCGACCAGCGCCCCTGCGGCGTCGGCCGTGGCGTGACCGCGATCGCGGCGCGGGTTGTACTCGACGATTTCCATCGCCACGAAACTTGGATCGCCGCGCAAATGCGATAGGGCCTCGGCAAGTTCGGCGCGGCGCAGGCCGCCGGGCACCGGGGTGGTGACGCCCGGCTCCTCCTCGGGGTCGAGCGCGTCCAGATCCACGCTCACGCCGAAACCGGCGGTGCCGTGCCGCACGATGGCGAGCGCCTCGTCGAACGCCGCGGCCAGGCCGCGCCGGTGGATTTCGTCCATGTCGAACACCCGCACGCCCAGCCGATGCAGCAGCGCGGCTTCGCCCGCCTCGTAGCTGCGCACGCCGATCAGGCACACGTGTTCGGGATGCAGTTTGGGTTCCGGTCCGTCGATCATGGTGAGCGCCGTTTCGCCGTGGCCGAGCAGGCAGGCGAGCGGCATGCCGTGAATCTGCCCGCTCGGCGTGGTGGCGAAGGTGTGGCTGTCCATGTGAGCGTCGATCCAGATCAGGCCGGTCGGCCCCTTGCCGGCCAGCGCGCGATGCACGCCGCTCCAGGTGCCGATGGCGCAGGAATGGTCGCCGCCCACCACCAGCGGGAACTGGCCCGCCCGCAGCACGGCTTCCACTTCGGCGGCCAGCCGCGCACTGAGCGCCGCCACCGCATGCAGCGGCGTGTCCTGCTGCGCGCGCGGCACCCGCAGGATCGCGTCCCATTCCACGTGCTGCAGCGGCGTGTCGTGAAACACCCGGTAACGGTGCAGCGCGTCCGGCCCCTCGGCGGTGGCCGGGTCGGGCGCGCCGGCGCCGCTGGCGGCGCCGATGACGATGATGCTGCGCGGGGGAGCGGACGCCGGTTTCATGCTGTCTGACGCAGCGGCTTATCCCAGCCCGCCCAGATTCACGTATTTGGTTTCCAGGTATTCGTCGATGCCGCTGCGCCCGCCTTCGCGTCCCAGCCCGGATTGCTTGACCCCGCCGAACGCCGCCTCGGCGGTGGAAATCAGCCCGGCGTTGATGCCCACCATGCCGTAGTCGAGCCGCTCGGCGAGCCGCCAGGCGCGGCCGAGGTCGCGGGTAT
>JAJYXA010000018.1 GCA_021791235.1 Pseudomonadota bacterium | reverse complement strand
GCCCAGCAACTCGAGCGCGCCCTGCATGCAGCCGTCTTCCCCGTATCTGCCGTGCAGGGCGATGAAGACGCGGTCGAACTCGCCGCTGATAAGGTCGACGAGATTGCGGTTGGCGGGGTCGAACGCATGCGCGTCCACCCCCTGCCGCTGCAGCGCGGCCAGCACGGCCGCTCCGCTGTTGAGCGACACCGGCCGCTCGGCCGAGGTGCCGCCCAGCATCACCGCGACCTTGCCATACGACTTTTCACGGGCTCTAGTGCCCGATTTTTCTTCTGGGGTATCAGCCCGTAGAAAATCGGAGTCCCCTTGTGGGGCGAATTTCTTCACTGCCGTTCTCCGATAATTCGCACTTCGCGGATCAGCCGCACGTTGGTGCGCGCCTCCACGCTGTCTTCCACGTGTTCCATCAGGCGCTCGATGTCGGTCGCCGTGGCGCGCCCCAGATTGACGATGAAGTTGGCGTGCTTCTCCGACACCTGCGCGTCGCCGATGCGGAAGCCCTTGAGTCCGCAGACCTCGATCAGCCGCGCGGCGTAATCGCCGGGCGGATTGCGGAACACCGAGCCGGCGTTGGGCAGGTTCAGCGGCTGCGACTCGATGCGTTTTTTCAGCAGCGCCCTGATCGTTTCGCGCGAGGCCGCGCCGTCGCCGCGGGCGAGGCGGAACCAGCCGCCGATGAACCATTCCTGCTGCGGGTGCTTCAGGGCCACGTGGCGATAGCCGGTGACGTATTCGTCCGGCAGCCGCTCGTTCAGCAGGCCCTGGCGGTCGAGCGTCTGCACCTGCACCAGCCTGTCCCAGGTTTCGCTGCCGTAGCAGCCGGCGTTCATCGCGATCGCGCCACCGACGGTGCCGGGGATGCCGGCCCAGAACTCGCCGCCGGCCAGATCGTGATTGGCGGCAAAACGCGCCAGCCTGGGCGAGGCGACGCCGGCCTGCGCATACACCAGCGCGGTGTCGGCATCCTCCGGCGCGGGCGGCAGGCCATGCGTACGGCTTTCGATCGCCAGCTTCTTCAGCACGCCGTGCAGCAGAATGACCACCCCGGCCACGCCGCCGTCGCGCACCAGCAGATTGCTGCCCAGCCCGACCATGTGGATGTCTTCGTGCGCCGGCACCGAGCGCACCAGCCAGATCAGGTCTTCCAGATCGGCCGGGATGTAGACGCGCTGCGCCGCGCCGCCGGCGCGCCAGGAGACGTGCCTTTTCATCGGCTCGTTGTAGAGGAAGCGGCCGCGCAGCACCGGTGCGGCGCCGCCGCCCAGATCGATCTCGCTCATCCGGTAGTCATGCCGCATGATCCGCCCTCCCGGAGGACTCCGATCCACCGGGCGCCGAAGCGCCTGTGGAATCGTATGCTGCCAGGGCCGGCGCCACCTGGCCGATGCTGCCGGCACCCATCACCAGCACCACGTCGCCCCCCTGCGCCAGGTCGCGCACCGCGGCCGGCACGCCGGCGACGTTTTCCACGAACACCGGTTCGACCTTGCCCGCCACCCGCACCGCGCGCGCCAGCGCACGGCCGTCGGCCGCCACGATCGGCGCCTCGCCGGCGGGATACACCTCGGTCAGCAGCAGCACGTCGGTCTCCGACAGCACTTTGACGAAGTCTTCGAAGCAGTCGCGGGTGCGGGTATAGCGGTGCGGCTGGAACACCAGCACCAGTCGCCGTCCCGGGAAGGCGCCGCGCGCCGCGGCCAGCGTCGCCGCCATCTCCACCGGATGGTGGCCATAGTCGTCGACCAGGCAGTAATGGCCTCCGTCCCTGGCGGGCAATTCGCCGTAGCGCTGGAAGCGCCGTCCGACGCCGTGGAATTCGGCCAGCGCCTTGACGATGGCGGCGTCATGGGCGCCGACCTCGGTCGCCACCGCGATGGCCGCCAGTGCATTGAGCACATTGTGCATGCCGGGGTGGTTCAACACCACGTCGAGGTCGGCCATGCCTTCGCGCTTGACGGTGAACCGCATCCTGCCGTGTTCGAAGCGCGGGTTGACCCCGCGCACCTGCGCCGCTTCGTCGAAGCCGTAGGTGGTGATCGGCTTGGTGATGCGCGGCAGGATTTCGCGCACGTGCGGATCGTCGACGCACAACACCGCCATGCCGTAGAAGGGCAGCCGCTGGCAGAAATCGACGAAGGCCGTTTTCAGGCGCTCGAAATCATGGCCGTAGGTGTCCATGTGGTCGGCGTCGATGTTGGTGACGATGGCGATCACCGGCGTCAGATACAGGAAGGAGGCGTCGGACTCGTCGGCTTCGGCGACCAGAAAATCGCCCTGTCCCAATCGCGCGTTGGTGCCGGCCGCAGTGAGCTTGCCTCCGATGACATAGGTGGGATCCATGCCCGCCTCGCCGAGGATGCTGGCAACGAGACTGGTCGTGGTCGTCTTGCCGTGCGTCCCCGCTACCGCGATACCCTGTTTCAGACGCATCAGTTCCGCCAGCATCAGTGCGCGCGGCACGATGGGAATTTTCTTCTCGCGCGCAGCGACGACTTCGGGGTTGGATTCCTGCACCGCGGTCGAGGTGACGACCGCGTCGGCACCGGCGATGTGTTCGGCCGCATGGCCGCGCTGGATGCGCGCGCCCAGCCTGGACAGCCGCTGCGTCACCGCGTTGTCTGCCAGATCGGAACCGGATACGGCATAGCCCAGGTTCAGCAGCACCTCGGCGATGCCGCTCATGCCGACGCCGCCGATGCCGACAAAGTGAATATGACGGACTGCGTGCTTCATGACGCCCTCCGGTTGGTGAGGGGTGAGGTGTAAGGGGTGAGGCGTGAGGCGGACGTCGTGCGGGGGCTGGCGCGGGAACGTGTCCCAAGCTCAGTCCAAATCAGATGTGAAGCATTCTGCACGCCTGCCCTCCGCGCCTCACGTCTCACGCCTAACGCCTCACCCATTAGCGCCTCACGCCTCACGCTTCACTCCTCACCAGTTCTTCGCAAATATCGGCGACCTGCCGGGTCGCGTTGGGTTTCGCCAGTGCGCGCGCCTTGTCCGCCATCACGGCGAGCGCGGCGCGATCGAGTCCGGCTATCAGCGCCGCCAGTTTTTCCGCAGTCAGGTCCTTTTGCTGCATCAGCCAGGCCGCACCTGCTTCGCTGAGGAATTCGGCGTTGCCCGTCTGGTGGTCGTCCACCGCGAAAGGGAAGGGCACCAGCAGCGCGGGTACGCCGGCGCAGGCCAGTTCCGCCACCGTCATCGCGCCGGCGCGGCAGATGGCGAAGTCGCAGTCCCGGTAGGCGGCCGCCATGTCCTCGATGTAATCGCGCACCTCGGCCTCCACGCCGGCGGTCGCATAGTTCGCGCGCAGGGCGTCGAGGTGCTGGCGACCGGACTGGTGCACCACCTGCGGACGCTGCCCGGCGGGCAACAGGGCGAGCGCCTTGGGCACCCGTTCGTTCAAGGCCGTGGCGCCGAGGCTGCCGCCCACCACCAGCAGACGCAGCGGGCCGCTGCGGCCTGAACGGTCAGCCGCCGACACCGCCGCAATGTCCGGTCGCACCGGATTGCCCACCCATTCGGTCGCCACGCGGCGGCAGGGGATGGGCTTGTCGTGCGCATGGGTGAACGCCCTGGGGAAGGCGGTCAGCACGCGGTCGGCCAGGCAGGCCAGCACGCGGTTGGTCAGGCCGCCGACGGAATTCTGTTCGTGGATCACCAGCGGCCTGTTCAGGAGGCTCGCCATCATGCCGCCGGGGAAGGCGGTGTAGCCGCCCATGCCCAGCACCACGTCCGGCCGGCGCCTGAGAATGGCGACGAGGCTTTGCCAGAAGGCGACCAGCAGCATCGCCGGCAGCAGTAGCTTCTTCAGCACGCCCTTGCCGCGCACGCCGCCCATGCTTACCCACACCATGTCGATCCCGGCCGCCGGCGCCACCCGCGCTTCGAGGCCGGCGCGGGTGCCAAGCCAGAACACGTCCCAGCCGCGCGCGCGCAGGGCGTCGGCCACCGCCAGCGCGGGATAGACGTGGCCGCCGGTGCCGCCGGCCATGACCATCAGGGTGCGGTTGGCAGTCATGCTTTCAAACCTTTTAACCACAGAGGCACAGAGACACAGAGAAAACCGTTCAAGTGCAGTTCTCCGTGCCTCTGTGTCTCTGTGGTGAAGATTTTTTTGCTGTTCAAAACGTCTTCCCCCGCATCATCTGCCGGTGTTCCCAGTCGATACGCAGCAGCACGGCGACCGCCAGGCAGTTGGCGACGATGCCGCTGCCGCCGAACGACAGGAAGGGCAGGGTGAGGCCCTTGGTCGGAAGCAGGCCGACGTTCACCCCCATGTTGATGAGCGCCTGCACGCCGAGCCAGATGCCGATGCCCTGCGCCACCAGTGCGCAGAAGTTGCGCTCGAGCCGGGCCGCGCGATGGCCGATCAGGAAAGCCTTGACGATCAGCCAGGCGAACAGCGCGACCACCACGGCGACGCCGATAAAGCCGAATTCCTCGGCGATCACGGCGAGCAGGAAATCGGTGTGCGCTTCCGGCAAGTAAAACAGCTTCTCGACGCTGCCGCCCAGCCCGAGTCCGAACCATTCGCCGCGGCCGAAGGCGATCAGCGCGTGCGACAGCTGGTAGCCCTTGCCGTAAGGGTCGGCAAACGGATCCATGAAGCCGAGGATGCGCTGCATCCGGTATTCCGAGGTGAAGATTAGCAATGCAAATCCGATCATCAGCACCACGATCAGGCCGGCGAACACCTTCCAGTTGAGCCCGCCGAGGAACAGGATGCCCATGGCGATCGACACGATCACCACGAAGGCGCCGAAGTCCGGCTCCTTCAGCAGCAGCGCGCCGGCCAGCATCATCACGCCGGCCATCGGCAGGAAGCCCTTCTTGAAGTCGTGCATGAAGGCGGCCTTGCGCGTGGTGTAGTCGGCGGCGTACAGCACGGCAAGGAACTTCATCAACTCGGACGGCTGCAGGTTGGCGAAGCCGAGCGGAATCCAGCGGCGGCTGCCGTTGACCTCGCGGCCGATCCCGGGGATCAGCACCACCACCAGCAGCAACAGGCCGGCGAGGAAGAGATAGGGCGCCGCCTGCTGCCACACCCGCATCGGCACCTGGAAGGCGGCGACGCCGACGCCGACGCCGAGCGCGATGAAGATGCCCTGGCGCAGCAGATAGTATTCGCCGTTGTGGCCGGTGTAGCGGGCCGCCTCGGCGATTGCGATGGACGCCGAATACACCATCACCAGGCCGAGCGCCAGCAGGCCGAACGCCAGCCACAGCAGGCTGAAATCGAGTTCGCCGCTGGGTTTGGGGACGCGCGCGGTGTAGAGCATCGTCAAGTCGCCTCGGGCTCAGCGTTTGCCCCATCTCCCTTGAGGGGAGAGTGTGAGGGCTGTGCCGCCCTTTCTGCCGCCAGCTTGTTCACGGCATCGATAAACACTTCGGCGCGATGGATGTAGTTGCGGAACATGTCGAAGCTGGCGCAGGCGGGCGACAGCAGCACCGCATCGCCGGGCCGGGCGAGGCGCTGCGCCTGTTCGACGGCTTCCTGCAAACTGCTCACCTGAAGGGTTTCCACCCCGCTGCCCGAAATGGCGGTTGCGATCAGCGGCGCATCGCGCCCGATCAGCAGGACGGCGCGGGCGTTGGCCTCGACCGCCGTCCTGAGCGGGCTGAAATCCTGCCCCTTGCCGTCGCCGCCGAGGATCACCACGGCTTTCCGGTTGCCCATGCCGTAGAGCGCGGCTTCGGTCGCGCCGACGTTGGTGCCCTTGGAATCGTCGTACCAGGTCACGCCGTCGATCACGGCGACCCTTTCCACCCGGTGCGGCAGGCCCTTGAAATGCACCAGGCCGCGCAGCAGCGCTTCCATCGGCAGGCCGAGCGCGCGGGTCAGCGCCAGCGCCGCCAGCGCGTTGGCGGCATTGTGCAGGCCGGCCACCGGCAGCGCGGACAGCGGCATCAGCATGTCGTCTCCGAGGCACAGCTCGTCCTCGCACAGGCCGAAGTTCTCGTCTTTCGGGCAACGGTCGAGGCCGAAGCTGACCACGCGCCGTCCCGGCAGCGCCATCGCCAGGCTGCGCGGATCGTCGCGGTTGAGCACCTGCACGCCGTCGCCGCTGAAGATGCGCGCCTTGGCCGCCGCGTAGGCATCCATGTCGGGGTAGCGATCCATGTGGTCTTCCGACAGGTTGAGCACGGTGGCGGCATCGGCGTTGAGGCTCTTGGTCGTCTCCAGCTGGAAGCTGGAGAGTTCCAGCACCCACACCTGCGGCGCGGGCGCGATGCCCTGCTCGATTTCGAGCAGGGCATCCAGCACCGGCAGGCCGATGTTGCCGGCGACGCAGGTGGTCAGCCCGGCCATGCGGCACATGTCGCCGCACATCGCGGTGACGGTGCTCTTGCCGTTGCTGCCGGTGATCGCGATCACCCGCATCGGATGCTCTCTTTGCGCATTGAGCGCGCGGATGGCGCGCGCGAACAGTTCGACGTCGCCGACCGCCTCGACGCCCGCGGCGATGGCACGCGCGACCGCCGGTTCGGCCAGCGGCACGCCGGGGCTGACCACCAGCAGCTCGGCCGCCATGAGCCGCGCCTCGTCGAACGGCCCAGTGACGAGCGGCACCTGCGGCAGCCATTCGGCCAGGCGCCCGGCATGCGGCGGTGCCGCACGGCTGTCGGCCACGCTCACCTCGGCGCCGCGTGCCGCCAGCCAGCGCGCGCACGACAGGCCGGTGTCGCCGAGGCCGAGCACCAGGACTTTTTTGCCGGAAAGTTCGAGGCTGTCGTAGTTCATGACAGGAAAAACCTTTCACCACAGAGGCACAGAGACACAGAGGAAACCCCTTGGATAGCCAGACTCAGCAGCCCTACGGACAAGCCAAGCCGTAGCGCCTTTCTCTGTGCCTCTGTGTCTCTGTGGTTCATGTTTTTCACCGCAGTTTCAGGCTCGACAGGCCGATCAGCACCAGCATCATCGAAATGATCCAGAAACGGACCACCACCTGATTCTCCTTCCAGCCCTTGAGTTCGTAGTGGATCGGCGCCATGCGGAACACGCGCTTGCCGGTGAGCTTGAACGAGACGACCTGCACCATCACCGACAGGGTTTCCACCACGAACACGCCGCACATGATGAACAGAACGATTTCCTGGCGCACGATGACGGCGACCACGCCGAGCGCGGCGCCCAGCGCCAGCGCGCCGACGTCGCCCATGAAGACTTCGGCCGGGTAGGCGTTGAACCACAGGAAGGCGAGTCCGGCCCCCGCCATCGCGGCGCAGAAGATCGCCAGTTCGCCCGCGCCCGGCACGAAGGGCATGCCGAGGTACCTGGAGAACACCGCGTTGCCGGCGACGTAGGCGAAGATCGCCAGCGCCGAGGCCACCATCACCGTCGGCAGGATCGCCAGGCCGTCGAGGCCGTCGGTCAGATTGACCGCGTTGGACGCGCCGACGATGACGAAGTAGGCGAGCGCGATGAAGGCCGCGGCCGACAACGTCAAGGTGGCGTGCTTGAGGAAGGGGATGATGAGCTCGGTGTGCGCCGGCAGGCTGGCGGTCTGCCACAGGTAGACCGCGACCGCGAGACCGATCACCGATTGCCAGAAATATTTCCAGCGCGAGGGCAGGCCGCGCGAATTCTTCTCGACCACCTTGCGCCAGTCGTCGACCCAGCCGATGACGCCGAATCCGGCCAGGGTGAACAGCGCCACCCAGACGTAATCGTTCGACAGGTCGGCCCACAGCAGCGTGGTAATGACGACCGACACCAGGATCAGCGCGCCGCCCATGGTCGGCGTTCCGGCCTTGACCAGGTGGGTCTGCGGGCCGTCGCTGCGCACCGACTGGCCGATTTTCAGCGCGGTGAGCTTGCGGATCACGGCCGGACCGACGATGAAGGAAATGGTCAGCGCGGTCAGCGTCGCCATCACTGCGCGCAGCGTCAGGTAATTGAAGACGTTGAAGGCGCGGATGTCCTGGCCCAGTTGTTGAAATAGCCAAAGCAGCATGTCAGTGTCCTTGCACCCCCGTTGGGGGCGTCAATGCCCCGCCGGCCGGGCCGTCGGGTGCCTCGATAAAACTTTGCACCACGCGCTCCATCTGCATGAAGCGCGAGCCTTTTACCAGCACGGTGGTGTCGGCAGTCAATTCGTTTTCGAGTTCGGCCAGCAGTTCCTGGATACGCTCGAAGTGCATCGCGCCCGCGCCGAACGCACCGACGGTTTCCTTCGTCAATTCGCCCAGCGCCAGCAGCCTGTCCACCCCGGCGGCGCGCGCGGCCTGACCGATTTGCGCATGCATCGCCGCGGCGTCGCTGCCGAGTTCACCCATGTCGCCCAGTACCAGCACCTTTTTCCCTGCCTGCTGCGCCAGCACCGCCAGCGCAGCCTTCACCGAATCGGGGTTGGCGTTGTAGGTGTCGTCGATGAAGACGCTGTCGTGCAGCGCGGGCTTTCTTTGCAGGCGGCCCTTGACGCCGCTGAAACCGGACAGCCCGGCGACGATGCTGCGATGGCTGACGTCGAGCGCAAAGGCGGCGGCGGCGGCGGCAAGCGCATTCATCACGTTGTGCTCGCCCGGCACTTGCAGCTCCACCCTGAGCTCGGCATTGGGCAGAACCAGGGTCAACGTCGAGCCATACGGGCCGGGAATGTATTGCCCGCGCACCAGCGCCGGCTGTTTGAGTCCGAAGTCGATCACGCTGCGCCGCGCATTGGCCTCGCGCCACAGCCAGGCATGCGCATCATCGGCGTTGAACACGGCGATGCCGACGTCCGCCAGGCCGTTGAAGATTTCGCCCTTGGCGCGCGCAATGGCCTCGACCGAACCGAGATAACCGATATGCGCGGTCAGCGCATTGTTCACCACCGCCACTTCGGGCCGCGCCAGCCGCGTGAGGTAGTCGATTTCGCCGGCGTGGTTCATGCCCATTTCCAGCACGGCGAATTGATGCGTCTCGCGCAGGCGCAGCAGCATCAGCGGCACGCCGATGTCGTTATTGAGGTTGCCTTCGGTATTCAAAACCGCCGCCTCCGACCCCGTTTCCTCTCGCAGAACCGCAGCCAGCATTTCCTTCACCGTCGTCTTGCCGTTGCTGCCGGTGATGGCGACGAGCGGAATCGCAAAACGCCGGCGCCAGGCGGCGGCCAGTTTTCCCAACGCAAGGCGGGTATCGTCGACGCGAACGGCTGCGGCGATGTCGGGCGCCTGCGTGCGATCGAGCACCACGCCGGCCGCGCCCTGCCGCAAGGCCTGTGCGGCAAAACTGCCGCCGTCGAATTTCTCGCCGCGCAGGGCGACGAAGAGATCGCCCGGGCGGATCGTGCGGCTGTCGGTGGAGACGCGCAGCACCTCGGCATCGGTGCCCTTGAACGGCACGTTCAGCATGGCAGCGGCTTCGGAAAGACGCATCATCATGCCCACGCCTCCAGTGCCTTTTTCGCCACTGCCACGTCGGAGAAGGGCAGACGCTCGCCGGCGACTTCCTGGGTGTCCTCGTGGCCCTTGCCGGCGATCAGCACGACGTCGCCCTGATGCGCGCCGCCAATGGCCTCGAAAATCGCGCGGGCGCGATCCGGCTCGACGTGCGCCTGGCCATCCCTCCCGGCGCCGCTCGTGCCGGCCAGGATGTCGTCGATGATGTGGCGCGGGTCTTCGTTGCGCGGGTTGTCGCTGGTGATCCAGACTTCGTCCGCGCCCTGGGCCGCGGCCCGCCCCATCAGAGGGCGCTTGCCGCGGTCGCGGTTGCCGCCGCAGCCGAAGACGCAGATCAGCCGCCCGCCGCTGACGAGTTCGCGCAGGGTGGCGAGCACCTTCTCCAGCGCGTCGGGGGTATGGGCGTAATCCACCACCACCAGCGGATGCGCGTTGCCGCCGAAGGTCTGCATCCGCCCCGGCGGCGGGGTGACGTGCGCCAGCGCCCGGCATGCGTCATCCAGTTTCACGCCGGAAACCAAGAGGGTGGTGAGCACGGCCAGCAGGTTGACGGCATTGAAGCGGCCCAACAGCGGCGCATCGAGCTCGGCACTGCCCCAGTCGGTGCGCACCGCGAGATGCAGCCCGGCTTGCGACAGGCGCAGCTTTTCGCCGATCACGGCGCCGCGCTGGAAACCATAGCCGGCGACGCGCGCCGGCCGCGTCTCCCCACTAGGGAGCTCCGATTTTCTATGGGCTGAAGCCCGTGAAAGATCGTATGCGCTTTCCAGCCGCTGCCCGAAGGCGTCATCGACGTTGAGCACCGCCCAGTCCAGCCCCGGCCAACTGAACAGCTTCGCCTTGGCGGCTGCATAGCTGTCCATGTCGCCGTGGTAATCGAGATGATCGCGCGACAGATTGGTCAGCACCGCAACGTTGAAAGAGGCGCCGTTGACGCGCCCCTGCGCGAGGCCGTGCGAGGACACCTCCATCGCGCACGCGACTGCGCCCTGCTGCCGGTAATGCGCGAGGCGCTGCTGCAGTTCGATGGCGTCGGGGGTGGTGTTGAGCGCGGGCGTGAGCGCGCCGGGGAAGCCGTTGCCCACGGTGCCGACGACGGCGGTTTTGCGCCCCAGCTGCGACAAGGCCTGCGCAATCCAGTGCGCCACCGAGGTCTTGCCGTTGGTGCCGGTGACGCCGACCATGTGCAGCGCGCGCGAAGGCTCGCCATACACATGGGCGGCGATTTCGCCGATGCGGGCCTTCAGTCCCACGACCCCGGCGTTCGGAATGGCGAACGCGGGGTCCCACTGATAGTGATCGGCCTCCCACAGCACGCCGTCGACGCGCTGCGCCACCGCCTGCGCAATGAAGTCGCGGCCATCGCGGGTCTCGCCCGGATACGCGGCGAATACCGTGCCCGGCATGGCCTTGCGGCTGTCGTTGACGAGTTCGGAGACGGGAATGCCGAGCCGTTCCAGGAGATGCGGAACGGATTCCCGGATGGACGGGGAGGCCGTCGAAGCGGGAGCGGAATGGAAGTTCGCCATCACACGCCCCCTCGTGCCGGCAGCGCATTCTGCGTCACCCGCGTGGCGGTTTCCGGCGCGTCGGGCGGCAGCGCCAGTTGGCGCAGGCTGGCCGCCATCACCTGGGCGAACACCGGACCGGCGACGCTGCCGCCGTAATACATGCCGCCGGACGGCTCGTCGATCACCACGCCGATGAGGAGACGCGGGTTGGACGCCGGGGCCATGCCGACGAAGGAAGACAGGTAGCGGTCGGCGGCGTAGCGGCCGCCGACCAGCTTGTGCGCGGTGCCGGTTTTACCGGCCACGCGATAGCCCGGCACGCGGGTGCGCAGGCCGGTGCCGCCTTCCTGCGTCACCGTCTCCATCATGGCGCGCACTTCACGCGCCACACTCGGGGAAAACACCCGGACGCCGGCAATTTCCTGCGGCTCGCGCTTGAGGAAGGACAGCGGCATGACCTCGCCGTCGTTGGCAAAAGCCATATAGGCGCGGGTCAGCTGCAGCAGGCTGACCGACAGGCCGTAGCCATACGCCATGGTGGCGTGTTCGACCGGCTTCCAGGTGGCGGCGTCGCGCAGGCGTCCGGCGGTCTCGCCGGGGAAGCCCGAGCCCGGCAACTGGCCGAAACCGGAACGGTGCAGCACCTCCCAGTATTGCTGCGGGGTCAGCGACATGGCCAGCCTGACCGCGCCGACGTTGCTCGATTTCTGGATGATTTCGCTCACCGTCATCTGCGGGTGCGGATGGACGTCGCGCACCAGCTTGGCGCCGACGCGCCAGGTTTCCGGCGTGTCGATCACGCTGCCGGGGTGAAACAGGCCGCGCTCCAGCACCGCCGCCGCGACGAAGGGCTTGATGGTGGAACCCGGCTCGAAGGTGTCGATCACCGCGCGGTTGCGCATCGGCCCCGGCTGGTAGTTGCGGCGGTTGTTGGGGTTGAAGATCGGCTGGTTGGCGAGCGCGAGGATCTCGCCGGTCTTGGCGTCGAGCACCACCACGCTGCCGCCCTTGGCCTTGTGCGTCGCAATCGCCGCCGCCAGTTCGCGGTGCGCCAGGTACTGGATCTTGAGATCGAGCGCCAGCGCCAGATTGCCGCCCATCTGCGCGATCTTGATCGGCGCCAGATCGCGGATGGTATTGCCGCGGCGATCGCGCAGGATCTGCCGCCGGCCTTCGCGGCCGGCCAGCCAGTCCTGATAGGCGCGCTCGACGCCTTCCTGGCCGAGATCGTCCACATTGGTGAAGCCCACCACGTGCGCAGCCACTTCGCCCGCCGGGTAATAGCGGCGGAATTCGCGCCGCAGGTGCAGCCCGGGCACGCCCATGGTGGCGACCCTGACGGCCTGCTCCGGGGTGACCGGGCGCCGCACGCTGAATTCGCCGCGCGTCTTGCGCGCCAGCGTTTTCGCCAGTTCCTGCGGCGATACGCCGAGCACCCTGGCCAGTTGGGCGCGCTGCTCGGCGGACAGCCTGAGTTCGTCCGGGCGCGCCCACAAGGATTCGACCGGCGTGCTGATCGCCAGCAACTGGCCGTGGCGGTCGGACACCTGGCCGCGATGCGCCGGCAGGGTGAGGTTGCGGTTGGCCACCGCATCGCCCTTGCCCTGCAGATAGTCGGTGTTGAGGCCCTGCAGATAGAACGCGCGCCCGGCCACCACCGCCAGGCCGGCGAGCAGCAGGCCGCCCACCGTCGCCATCCGCCATGGGGCAAGATTCAGCTTGAGCAGTTTGCGCGCGTGGTAATTCATGGCGCGCCCACCAGCGTTTCAACGTGAACCCGCTCCTGCGGCGGCGCCACCAGACCGAGCCGGGTGCGCGCGAGCGTGTCGACCCGCGCCGGGTTGACCCAGGTGCTCTGCTCCAGCTGCAATTTTCCCCACTGCTCGTCCAACACGCGCGCCTCTTTCTTCAGGCGTTCCAGTTCCACAAAATACGTACGCGAGCGGTGTTGCGCCTGAATCACAGCCAGGGCGCATCCCACCAAAATCATCGCCATCACGGCGTTGAGACGGCTCATGCCGCCCTCCCGTCCACGCGTTCGGCCACCCGCAGCACGGCACTGCGCGCGCGCGGGTTGGCTTTCACTTCGGCATCGGTCGCATGCCGGGCACGGCCCACCAGCCGCAGGCGTCCCGGCCTCAGCATGGCGGCCGGAATCGGCAAGCGACGCGGCGCCTGCTCACCCAGCGCCTCGTCGCGCATGAAGCGCTTGACGATGCGGTCTTCCAGCGAATGAAAGCTGATGACCGCGAGCCGCCCGCCCGATTGCAACCTGTCCACGCATTGCGGCAGCACGGCACTCAGTTCTTCCAGTTCGCGGTTGAGATAAATCCGTATAGCCTGGAAGCTGCGGGTCGCCGGGTGTTGCCCCGGTTCGCGCCGTTTGACTGCTGCGGCGATGAGGTTCGCCAGCTGCCCGGTGCTGCGGATGGCTTCTTTTTGCCGTGCCGCAACAAGCGCGCGCGCAATCGATTTAGCAAACCGTTCTTCCCCGTAGGTGCGGATGACTTCACTGATCTCCTCCTCTGCCGCCGTCGCCAGCCAGTCCGCCGCCGCCATCCCGCTGCCCGGATCCATGCGCATGTCAAGCGGCGCATCGAAGCGGAAGCTGAATCCGCGCGTCGCATCGTCGAGCTGCGGCGACGATACCCCGATATCCAGCAAAATGCCGTCCACCCGCGCCACGCCCAGTTCGTCGAGCACCGCGCCCAGGCGCGAAAACGCGCTCTGCGCCAGCGTCAGCCGCGCATCCCGCAGGGCGGCGCCGGCGCGGACGGCATCCGGATCGCGATCCAGCGCGATGAGGCGGCCGCCCGGCCCCAGCTGCGCCAGGATCAGCCGGCTGTGCCCGCCGCGCCCGAAGGTGGCATCGACATAGATGCCATCGGGCCTGATCGCCAGCGCCGCCACCGCCTCCTGTGCCAGCACCGGCACATGGGCGGGCTCCATCACA
>JAJYXA010000266.1 GCA_021791235.1 Pseudomonadota bacterium | reverse complement strand
TGCTTGACTTGACTGGATTCCGGCTTTCGCCGGAATGACTACCTCAGAATTTATAGAAGTGCCCATATGCAGGTCGACCTTCAGGTGGCCACATGCCCATGGACCGATAGCTCGGGGGCTCCCACGATGACAGCCAGGCAACGTGCTACAATGTAATACACTCATTCTGGAGATATCTCATGGCGACCCTGACGATGCGCATTGATGACCGCATGGAAACCGAACTGTCCAAACTCGCCGAAGCCGCGCATCGCACCAAGAGCGACCTGGCTCGCGAGATGCTGCGCAGACAGATCGCTATCCGCCGCTTCCGGGACTTGCGTGCCAAGGCTGTGCCTTACGCGGAGGCAGCAGGCTATCTCACCGACGAGGATGTTTTCAGGGACGCCTCGTGAGGGTCTTCCCGGACACCAATGTCATGGCGAGCGCCTTGGCCACGCGGGGACTGTGTGCCGACCTGTTCGAGGGAGTGCTGGCCGAGCATGATCTGCTCACCAGTCAGGCCGTAGTGGAGGAGCTGGCGCGCATTCTTACAGCCAAATTCCGCATGCCTGTCGAGTTGGCGCGGGCCTATGTCGAACTCATCGAAGATTCCGCCGAATTGATCACGGAAACCGTGGTGCTCACCACCCCCATCCCTGACCCCGATGACATCGTCATCCTGGCTGCCGCAAGGGCAGGTGAAGCGGCGTGCTTCGTCACCGGCGACAAGGCACTGCTCGGGCTCGGCGAAGTGGACACGATGCCTATCCTCTCGCCCCGGCGGTACTGGGAGCGATTCCACCTTGGCCGCTGATGCCGCTCGATCCATGCGCGCACTCGATTGAACCCGATCAACGAACCCACGCACCGCATCAACATGACGCTCAAACCCTCCTCGCTTCCGCTCCTGTTCGCAGTTTTGCTGGCAGGCTGTTCGCCCTCCGAAAAAACGCTGACGGTGTTCGAGGACATCACCGCCCAGTCCGGGCTGGGTGCCTACGAGGGGATGACCCACGGCGTGGCCTGGGGCGATTACGACGGCGACGGGCAGCCCGACCTGTATGTCACCAACCACCTCAAGCAGGCGAGACTGTTCCGTAATGTGGGCGGCGGGCGCTTCGCCGATGTGACGGCAGAAGTCATGAATCCAAACGATCTCGGCGGCGACAAGCACGGCGCGGCATGGGCGGATTTCAACAACGACGGGAAACTCGATCTGGCCCAACTGACCGGCGCGATCCAGGGTGTCGGCGTCGAACCCAAACGGCTGTTCGTGAACGAAGGCGGCAAGCTGGTCGAGCGCGCGGCGCAACTCGGCGTCGACAACCCGCCCGGGCGCACCCGCATGCCGCTGTGGCTGGACATCGACCGGGACGGCAGGCTCGACCTGTTCCAGGGCGCGGAAGCCCGCTTCGACGATCTGACACCGCCCTTCCTGTTCGCCCAGCGGGACGGGCGCTTTGCCGACGCCACGCCCCGGCTCAAGCCCGATTCGCGTTCGGCGCCGTTTTGCGTGCTGACCGCACTCGACGACGACCGCCATCCCGAAGTCGTCTGCCGCCTGGTGGGCAAGGGCCGCCCGGTGCAGGTGTTCGATACCGGCACCTCGCCCGCGCGCACGCTCGACCTGCTGCCGAACACCGCGTTCGAGGATGTGGTCGCGGGCGACTTCGACAACGACGGCGCAATCGACCTGTTCCTCGCGCGCAAGAATCCCGGCGGACGGGTCGCGCTGGCGCGCGGCGGCGAACGCGTGCTGACCGCCCAGATCGAGCTGACGCCGCACAATGCCAGGGAACCGACGGCATTCCGCTTCCGCACCGCGGGCAATCTGAAAGTGACCCTGGCCGGGCGGAATGCCGACGATCTCGTGCCCGCCGACGTGAAGATCGGCAAGCAGGCCATGCAGCCCAGGAATCTCGATTTCGATCTGGCCGCCGATGGCGCGCGCGGCCTGCCCAGCCCGCCCGGCGGCGATCGTCCCGCAGTGCTGATCGGCAGCCCCGAGCCCGAACGCTGGCAGATCGAATTCCATGCCCCGCCCGAGGGGTTCGGCGGCAAGGCCAAGCCGCGCAATCTCTCGATCCGCATCCACTCGACCGCGCCGGTCGAGGACGTCGAGGCGCTCGGCGACGGCGCGAAGGAGGAAAACGCGCCGCAGCGGCTGTTCATGAATCGCGGCGGCAAGCTGGTCGAGGAAGCCGACAAGCGCGGCGTGAACGCCGTGCCGATCTCGGCAGTGAACGCCGTCGCGGGCGATTTCGACAACGACATGGACCTGGATATTTTCGTGCTCGGCTCGGGCGATGCCGGCAAGACGGCCAACCTGCTGCTGCTGAACGACGGCAAGGGCGAGTTCGAAGTGGTGCGCCACGCCGGCGGCGCGTCGGGCCGGCTGGTGGGCGTGGGCGACTCGGTCACCACGGCGGACATCGACGGCGACGGTTT
Source organism: Pseudomonadota bacterium (assembly GCA_021791235.1). The sequence goes on along the minus strand of JAJYXA010000266.1, from coordinate 11,818 downwards.
CCTCGACCTGCTGACCGCGAGCGGCGGCAGCATGGGCCGCAGCCTGGGATTGCCGTCGGACAACGGCCGCTACCAGCTCTTCCGCAACGTCGGCAACGGCAACCACTGGATCATGATCGACCTCGAAGGCACCCGCTCCAACCGCGACGGCATCGGCGCCGTGGTGCGCGTGACCGCCGGCGGCGTGACCCAGATGCGGGTGCAGGACGGCGGCGTGCACGAACGCAGCCAGAACCACAGCCGGCTGCATTTCGGGCTGGCGAAGCATACGCGGGTGGACACGATCACGGTGCAGTGGCCGAGCGGGGTGGTACAGGAATTGCAAGGGATGAAGGCGAATCAGGTGCTGCGGATCAAGGAACCTGGTGCGTAGTTAAACCAGAAGCGGATAACTTCATGAACCACGAAGACACCAAGAGAAGAAGGAAGGGTTCTCTTCGTGCCTTTGTGGTTTGCGGAATTTCCCGAGGCTGCCAGGCACGATGCGGGCTACCATCTGGACAAAGTGCAGCACGACGCGCAACCGGACGATTTCAAGCCAATGCCGACCATCGGCAAGGGCGTCGAGGAAATTCGGGTGTGGGACGATTCGGGCACATACCGCGTGATCTACACGGTCAGGCTGGCTGATGCGGTTTATGTGCCGCACGCTTTTCAGAAGAAAACGCAGGCCACGGCCAAACGCGACACCGAGCTTGCCAAGTCCCGATACGCCGAACTCTTGAGAGGTGCCAAATGACCGAGATCGAAACCTTTAACAGCGTGTGGGACGCGATTGCCGACACGCCAGAACAGGCCGCCAACCTTCAGGCTCGAGCCGACCTGATGCGGCAGATTGCCGCCATCATCAGGGCCAACGACTGGAAACAGGCTGAGGCCGCCACCCATTGCGGCGTCACCCAGCCGCGCATCAACGACCTGTTGCGCGGACGCGTGTCGCGGTTCTCTATCGATGCCTTGGTGAACATCGCCACGGCTCTTGGCCGACGTGTGCATGTGGAGTTGGAAGCGGCTTAAACAATAGTGACGGGTTTCAATTGGAATCGCTGGCGGGTTGAATTGAAACAGATGGCGGTTTTCAATCGGAACGAGTGGCGGATTTCACCGGAATACGCACAAAGAACACGCAAGGCGCGTTTTTCTTCGTGTCTTCGTGGTTTGCGGTGTTAGGCGGGCATTTGATGGCAACATCTGATGAACCACGAAGGCACGAAGAGAAGAAAAACAGGTTCTCTTCGTGCCTTTGTGGTTCACAAGCAGCAGCAAGATAAGGGACAGAATCAATGCTTTTCTGGAAGAAGAAAAAGCCCAGCCACGAACGGGCGATGGAGTGGTTCAAGGCGAACATGGTGCCCGGCCAGGGCATCATCGTGCACACGAAACAACCGGTGCCCTACCCCGAGGTCACGGGCTATTTCATCCCCACCCTCTACAACTGGGGCGAGCAGGAACTGGCGCGCACCTGCACCCGGTGGCTGATGTCGATCCAGCTGCCGGACGGCGCCTTTCCGGCGCCCGACGGCGTGCCCTACACCTTCGATACCGCGCAGATCATGCGCGGCCTGTGCGCCGCGCTGGGCGATGTGGACGGCGCGGAAGCGTCGCTGCGGCGGGCCTGCGACTGGATGCTGGCGCAGGTGGACGCGAGCGGACGCCTGAAGACACCCTCGACCGAACTGTGGACCGACATCGCCAGCGACCTGATCCATACCTACGCGCTGCCGCCGCTGGCCCAGGCCGGAAAGCTGCTGGGGGTGAAGGAATACGAGGAAGCGGCGAAGTTCGTGCTCGACCATTACAAGCAGCGGGAAGACCTGGTGCCCTTCAACCGCCTGTCGCATTTCCATGCCTACGCCATGGAGGCGCTCACCGAGATGGGCGAACTCGACCTCGCGCGCCAAGGCATGGCGGATGTGGCGCGGGTCCAGCGTCGAGACGGCAGCATCCCCGCCTATCCCGACGTCGAGTGGGTGTGCTCAACCGGCATGGCGCAATACGCGATCGTCTGGTACACGCTCGGCGAGAAAGAGCGTGCCGATCGCGCGATGGCCTACCTCCAAAATATCCAGAATAAGTCCGGCGGCTTTTTCGGCAGCTACGGCAAAGGCGCGAAATACATTGCGGGCGCCGAGATCAGCTGGGGCGTCAAATATTTCCTCGACGCCTGGCAGCTGAAAATGCGCGCGGAGGCTAAGCGTGGCTGAATCGAATCTCTCGCAGCGCGCCTGCGCCCCACTCGCCCACCCAGAGAAGATGCCGCCGGGCACGCCGTCCATGTCCCGCCAACGTCATACCGGCGCAAGCCGGTATCCAGCTGGACGCTTGTGGATCAGCACGCGCTGCACCCTGGATTCCGGCGTTCGCCGGAATGACATGGGCTTGCGGCAGCAGCAAGATCAAATTCGCACAGGGCATGCGCCATGGCCATTAAGATACTGACCGTCTTCGGCACCCGGCCGGAAGCCATCAAGATGGCGCCTCTGATCGCCGAACTGGAACGCCACCCGGGCGTGATCGACAACCGCAACTGCCTGACCGGTCAGCACAGGGACATGGTCGCGCCGCTGATCGAGCTGTTCGGGGTCCGCGCCGATTACGACCTCAACCTGATGCGCGAGAACCAGACGCTCGAACACATCACGACCGCGGTGCTTGCCGAAGTCGGCCGCATCCTGCGCGAGGAGAAGTTCGATCTGCTGCTGGTGCAGGGCGACACGACGACCTCGATGGCGGCGGCGCTGGCGGCGTTTTACGCGGGAGTTAAAATCGGCCACGTCGAGGCCGGCCTGCGCACCTTCGACAAGCGCCATCCCTATCCCGAGGAAGCCAACCGCAAGATGATCGACGCCGTGGCCGACCTCTTCTTTGCGCACAGCGGCAAGGCGAAGCAGCATCTGCTCAACGAAGGCATCGCCGAATCGGCGATCGCGGTCACCGGCAACACCGTCATCGATGCGCTGCTCGATGTTTCCGCGCGCCCTTTCGAGATTGCGGGCTCGCCGCTCGAAGCGATTCCGTTCGACACGAAGCGCATCGTGCTGGTCACCGCGCACCGGCGCGAAAGCTTCGGCGGGCCGTTCGAATCGATCTGCAAGGGGCTGGCCGAACTCGCCCGGAAATATGCCGACGACATCGAGCTGGTCTATCCGGTGCATCGAAACCCCAATGTGCGCGCGGTCGTCGGCAAATACCTCGCCGGCATTCCCAACGTGCGCCTGCTCGATCCGCTCGACTACCCGCCGCTGGTGCAGCTGATGAAGCGCGCGCATCTGGTGCTGACCGATTCCGGCGGACTGCAGGAAGAGGCCCCCAGCCTGGGCAAGCCGGTGCTGGTGCTGCGCCGCGTCACCGAGCGGCAGGAAGGCGTCGAGGCGGGCACGCTGAAGCTCGTCGGCATGGACGCCGCCGACATCGTGCGCGAGGCGAGCCGCCTGCTCGACGACCCCGCCGCGTACCAGGCGATGGCGACGCGCGCCAATCCCTACGGCGACGGCACCGCGAGCATCAGGATCGTGCGGAAGATCCTGGCCGGCCTGGAGCCCGCGGCGTGAGCCAGCCGCTGGTCAGCGTCGTCCTGCCAACCTACAAGCGGGCGCACCTGCTGGCGCGGGCGATCCGCAGCGTGCTCGACCAGACCCATGCCAACCTGGAACTGATCGTCGTCGACGACAATTCGCCGGACGACACCGCGGCCGTGGTGCAGTCCTTCGACGACCCGCGCATCCGCTACTTCAGGAACGATCCGAACCTCAAGCTGCCGCGCGCCCTCAACCGGGGGTTCTCGGAAGCACGCGGCGACTACCTCACCTGGACCTCGGACGACAATCTGCTCGCCGACCATGCCATCGAGAAGATGGTCGCGCGCCTGCAGGCAGGCGACTGCGACTTCGTCTATGCGGATTACTGGCTGTTCTCGGAAGAGGACGCAGCAGGCCGTCCTCTCGACATTTACCACGACAGGCTGCCCGGCGAGCTGCAGCTCGAAAAGGGTAACCATATCGGCGCCTGCTTTCTGTATACCCGCAGGCTGTATGGGGCTGTCGGCGATTACGATCCCGAACTGTTTCTGGTCGAGGACTACGACTACTTCCTGCGCGCGGCGCAGCGCTTCCGCTTCTGCCACCTTGCAGAGCCGCTCTACTACTTCCGCCGCGACGACGACACCCTGTACCTGTCGCGCTTTGCCGAGGTGAAGGCATCCGACGTGCTGGCGCGCTACAAGAATGGCGCCGTCGACGTCGACGCCGCAGCCGACATCCTCGCAGGACTGTTGCTGCAGCACCCCGCCGGGCTCAAGGACGCCGGGCTGCGCCGGGCGCACGCGATTCGCCAACGGCTGTCGTACCGGCTCGGCGCGTGGCTCACGCGGCGCGGCACGGCGCGCCTGAAACGCGAGCTTGCCAACGATATTCAGCCGCTGTTCGAGCGCTTCCGTTCGGGCGCGGCAAGTTTCGGCGACACCCGCGCCGCCCTGCTCGACCGAATCAGGCAGCATGGCGTGCTCGCCTACGTTCCTCCCAAGGCCTCGAACCCATGATCCGCACCATCCAGACCGCGCTGAAGGGCCCCGCACAGTCCCGCGCCCAGCACCGCCAGCTCACCCGGGGCTACACGGGCATCGGCAGCGGGCTCGCGACGCTGGAAGCCGCCTGTTCCGCACCCCAAGACGACACCGTCGCGCCGATCTTTCTGCTGTCGGCGGGATGGCGCTCGGGCTCCACGCTCCTGCAACGCCTGGTGATGTCGGACAGGCGCGTGCTGATCTGGGGCGAACCCTACGACGAATGCGGCCCGATCCAGGCGATGGCCGATACGCTCAAGGCCTTCCGTCCCGGCTGGCCGCCCGCCGAATACTACTATGACGGCACGCCGCCTGCGCAGCTGACCGGCAGCTGGGTGGCCAACCTGTTTCCCGCGCCGGATGCGCTCTGGCGCGCGCACCGGGCCTTCCACGACACCCTGTTCGACGCGCCGGCGACCCGGGCCGGCGCTGCCCGCTGGGGGATCAAGGAAGTGCGCCTGGGCATCGAACACGCGCGCTACCTGCGCTGGCTTTATCCCAGGGCGCGCTTCGTGCTGCTGTACCGCCACCCGCTCGAGGCCTACCGCTCCTATTGCCGCTACGGCCGCAGCTGGTACGACCTCTTCCCCGATCGGCCGGTGTTCACGCCGACAGCTTTCGGCACGCACTGGCGGCGGTTGATGGAAGGCTATATCGAGGGTGCCGAATCGATCGGCGCGATGCTGTTGCGCTACGAGGACCTGATCGGCCCCACGCCGCCGCTCGCCGAGCTGGACGCCTACCTCGGCATCCAGACCGACCACGCGGTGCTGGCAAAGAAAGTCGGCAGCTCCGAGCGTGGCGGAGAGAAGGCTCGGGTCAATGCGCTGGAACGCTGGCTGCTGAAGCGCGCGGCAGGTCCCATCGCAGTTCGGTTGGGATACGATTGGTAGCGTGCCATGAACCACAGCATAATTTTCAGCACCAATGTTTGGGTCGAATCGCTGCGCGGAACACCCCAACACGACGAGACCTGTTTCCTTGAAAACAGCTATGCGCAAGAACCGCACAAGCCATCCGGCAGGACATAGCGCATGCAGTTTGTCCAACCCAACACGCCTGCGGTCAGTGTCGTTCTCCCCACACACAACCGCCCCGAGTTGCTGCTGGAGGCGATAGGCAGCCTGCTCCGGCAGACCCGGAGAGACTGGGAAGCCATTGTCGTGGACGATGCCTCCTCGCCGCCGGCCATTGTTCCTGCTGACGAAAGAATTCGCATTGTCAGGCACGACTTTGGCAAAGGCGGTGCCGCCTGCAAAAACAAAGGAGTTTCCCTTGCGCGTGCGCCAGTAGTTGCCTTCCTCGATGACGACGATCTTTACGCGCCCGCCTATCTTGAACGCGCCTTGGGCGTGCTTGAACGCAATCCTGACCTGGATGTTGTTTTCATGGGCGTCTCCTGGTTCGGTAGCGCAGCGGCCAATGGCCAGGAAAACTATGATGCGGCCATGACAAGGGCCCTCACTGAAGCCAAAGGCGCCACGACAGAAAGCGGGCTCATATCCTTCGATGAAAGGCTGCTGGACGCGCTCTTGAAATCTGTGCCTATGGGCTTTCAGAGGCCTGTGGTCAGAAGGTCCGCTCTTGGGCGTATCGGGCCGTACCGGCCTGATTGCCTTCTTTGGGACTGTGATTGGGCGATCAAGGCCGCACTCAATGTGCGTACGGCTCATGTTGCTGATGGATTTTATTTACAGCGCGCAGAAGGCCAGGGCACCTCCTCGCGGGGTGATCGACAGTTCGATCACATCAAATCAGGCATTGATATCAAACAACGACTGGTCCAGGGTGCGCAAAATGGCATATATCCGTCGTATCTTCTCCCCAGGTTTCGTGCCGCTCTCGGTAAGGCCTGGTTCGACTTGGCATGGCACCACCATCAGCAACGAAACCGACGCGAGGCATTGGGCGCGCTAGCTCGCAGCGCTCCGATGGACTTTAACATCGGAACGCTAAAACTGCTTTGGCGCCTCATGCAGCCCCGGTTAGGCCGCCAGCCACCAGATTAGTCCCGAGAAAGAAGCAAACTTGGACGCCAGCATAATCGTCTGCACCTACAATCGCGCCGAATCGCTGCGCGACACGCTAACTGCATTGCAAGCGCAGCAGACTGCGCCTGAACGCGAGTGGGAAGTGATCGTCGTCGACAACAATTCCAGGGATCACACCCGGACCGTAGTGGAAGAAGGTCGGCGCGACTGGCCGCAACTCCGCTATGAATTCGAAGGCGCGCAGGGACTTTCCCATGCGCGCAATCATGGGATCAACCACGCCCGCGGCGAGGTGATCCTGTTTACCGACGACGACGTGCTGCCCGAACCCGAATGGCTGGAAACCACGCTCGAAGGATTAAGCCGGTATCGGGCCGATGCCTGCGGCGGCTACATCGCGCCGATCTGGGAGACGCCGCCGCCGCCATGGCTGACCGAGCGGTTCTACGGCTTTCTCGCGGTGCGCACCGCCCGGACGGACGACTATCCCATCACCGCGCCCAGCCAGGCTCCCTTTGGCGCAAACATGGCGATGCGCAAAGCCGTGGTCGAGCGGGGGGTACTGTTCGACACCAATCGCGGGCGCAAGGGCAAGGTGCTGGCCAGCGGGGAAGACGGCGAAATGTTCGAACGCATCCTGAATGCCGGGTTCAAGGCTGTGTTTCTTGGCGGATCGAGGGTGCATCACAAGGTGGAGAGCTTTCGGCTGACCAAGCGGTACTTTCGACGCTGGCGATTCCAGACCAGCCGCAACATCGCGCAGAGCCGGGGCATCCCGGGCCAGCGGAGAATATTCAACATTCCGCTGTATGTATTTCCGCAGTTTTTGCGCGCCGTGGCACGGATGATCTGGGGGCGTCTGACCCAATCGAAAGACGAGGCGTTCAACCGCGAGATCGTGGTATTCCATTTCCTGGGCATGATGCAGGGCCTGTTCCGGTCGCGCTAAGCCATGGCGAACGCCATCACGATTCTGATCTGCACCCACAACCGCGCCGACCTGCTGGAGCGGGTGCTGGCATCGATCAATGCGGCCAAACGGCCCGCCATGCCGGTGCGGATTCTGGTGGCGGCCAACGCCTGCACCGACGATACCGCGGCGCGCATGCGCGCCTACCAGGCCCGGCAGGTCGAAGCCGGCTGGCTGCCGCTGCGGCTGATCGAAGTGCCCACGCCCGGCAAGTCGCACGCGCTCAACCGCGCGATTCCGGAAATCGAAACCGAACTCAGCGCCTTCGTCGACGACGACCATCGCGTCGATGAAAACTATCTGGTTGCCATCGAGCAGGCGGTTCAAGCCTGGCCGGATGCGGGATTTTATTGCGGCCGCATCCTGCCGGACTGGGATGGCAGCGAACCGGCCTGGGTGCACGACGAAGGCCCCTATCGCATCTATCCCCTGCCGGTGCCGCGCTATGACCAGGGCAATGCGCCCAAGACCATCACGGCAGAGGAAGGCCCGATCCCCGGCGGCGGCAACCTGGTGGTGCGGCGCCCTGTGTTCGGGCTGGCCGGCCGGTTTTCCACCGAACTGGGGCCGCACGGCCACGACCTTGGCGGCGGCGAAGACAGCGAATACGTGCTGCGCGCGCTGGCGCGCGGCGCGGCCTGCCAGTATGTCCCCGACATGGTGCAGTATCACTATGTCGATACCGAGCGCCTGAAGCTGGGCTATCTGCTCAGAAAAAGCTTCCAGCGCACGCGCTCCACCTCGCGCATCCACGGCAACGGCCGGGTGCCGCTCTACATGTGGCGCAAGCTGGGGGAATACGCATATCACAGCACCTTCAGCCTGACGTGGGCCAAGCGCCGCTTTTTCTGGGTGCGCACCGCGGCTGCGCTCGGCGAGATTCGCGGCCGCAGCGAATCCGGGCACCGCCATCAAAAATTGGCCCTCCCCCCCGACCGCGGCATGCTGGGCGTCGAGGCGCTGGCGATCCTCACCGCCGCCTGCGGCCTGATCGCCTGGTTTGCCGGCGGCGACGCCAAATGGACCGGCCTGCTGCCCGCCCTCGGCGTGGCGGCGCTCGGCTCGACCACGCTGCTCGCAAAATCGCTGCTCGATTTTTCCCAGACCGGTCCGCGCATCCGCGCGGAAATCCTCACCCACTACCGGCGCTACACGCTGTATGCGCTGGCGCGGCTCACCGCCTGGGCGTTCGCCATCATGCTGTTCACCGGCGGCGCCGGCGTGCTGATCTACTTCATGCTCGACACGGTGCTCGGCGCGACGTGGTCGACGGGCCTGGCCTTCATTGCCGCCATCCTCGGCGTGCTGGGCGCGTTCTCGCTGCAATTCATCCGCAAGCTGCGCTTCAATCCGGGCCTGCTGGTGGCGTCGATGCACTACCGCATGAGCCGGCTGTATGGGCTCTGGCACTGGATGACGCCGACACGCATCGTCTGGCTGCAAGCGCTGTGGCTGGGGGCGAGCGCGCTGCTGTTCGCCGCCGCCTCCTGGCAACTCGCAAGGGAGAATCGAATCGGCGACCTGATGGCGCTGTGGGCCGCGGTCCTCTTCATCGCCGGCACCGTGGCCTGGACCGCCCGGCAGCCCGAGGCGCGTCCGCCGCGCAAGCTGCCGGCGCGGCGCGCGGATGCCCCGCCCAACATCCTGATGATCGGTTCCGACACGCTGCGCGCCGACCGCCTGGGCGCGATGAGCTACCGCCGCGCGCTCACCCCGAACATCGACCGCCTCGCCCAACAGGGCGCCCTGTTCTCAAACTGCTACGTGCCCTGCGCGCGCACCGCGCCCAGCCTGATTTCCCTGCTTACCGGCACCTGGCCGCACACCCACGGCATCCGCGACAACTTCGTGCCGGACGAGGAAACCCGGCTCAGGGTCGATGCTTTACCGCAGTTGCTGAAAGCCCGGGGCTATCGCACTGCCGCGCTGTCGGACTGGTGCGGCGGCGACATGGGGAAATTCTCATTCGGCTTCGACCACACCGACCTGCCGGAAGACCAGTGGAACCTGAAGTATCTGATCCGCCAGGGCCCCAAGGATCTGCGCCTGTACCTGTCGCTGTTCACCCACAACCGCCTGGGACGCCTGCTGCTGCCGGAGCTCTACTATCTGGGCGGGGTGCCGCTGACGCAGCCGATGGGCAGGCGCGCCCGGCGCCTGGTCTCGCGCCTGGCGGCGGACAGTGCGCCCTTCCTCCTCAACGTGTTCTATTCCACCACGCACCCGCCGTTTGCTTCGGCATGGCCGTGGTACGTGCGCTTTGCCGACCCGGCCTATCGCGGCGAATCGAAGTTCGCCATGGCGCGGCTGACCGACCCCTTCGAGATTCTTCGCCGCCAGGGTGCGCCCCGTGAGGAATTCGACCTCGACCAGATCATCGACCTGTACGACGGCTGCGTGGCGGAATTCGACGACGAGGTCGGCAGGATGCTCGCGCATCTTGAAGCCTGCGGGCTGGCCGACAATACGATCGTCGTCGTCTATTCCGACCACGGCATGGAATTCTTCGAGCACGATACCTGGGGGCAGGGCAATTCCGCGGTGGGCGAGGCCAGTCCGCGCATCCCGCTGGTGATCCGCGACCCGCGCAAGCCGGCGCGCGGCAGGATCGACGCCGTGGTGCGCTCGATCGACCTCGCCCCCACCCTGCTCGACCTGGTCGACGCGCCGCCGGCCGGCGGCATGGACGGCGTGTCGCTCGCGGGCTGCCTGACGGATGGAACCGCCTGTCCCGAACTCGACGCCTTCAACGAAACCGGCATCTGGATCACCGACATTCCGGGGCTGCCGGTGCAGCATCTTCGCTATCCGGATTTGCTGGAACTGATCGACGTGCCGGATCGCGACCGCGGCACGCTGGGCATCAAGCCCGACTATTGCGAACGCATCATGACGGCGAAGGATCGCATGATCCGGCGGGGACGCTGGAAGCTGGTGTATCAACCGCTGGAGGGCGGACACGCGCTGCGGCTGTTCGATCTGGAGGCCGACCCGTCGTGCCGGCATGATGTCTCGGCCAACCACCCGGACCTGGCCGCCGAACTCTGGGGAAAGCTGCAGGCCTTCGTCCGGGTTTGATTTTGCGGCCCGAGCGGACGGTCAGTCCGGGCAGAACCGGCAGTAGGGATTTTTCGGAGAGCCGATGCTGGGTTTTTCTGCGGCCGGTTCGGCGGCCGTTTTCCCAGCCGAATCCCCTTCGGCCGAGGCTTCCGCAGCGGCTGCCGGTTCTTCTGCTTGCGGGGGCGTAGTCACAGCGGGCGCCGCCTGTACCGGCGGTTCAGGATAGGGGAGTTTTCCGCCCAGTTCCCGATACCGCCGTTGCAGACTCCTGGTGCCGGGATTGTGGCGCAAGCCGTCGCTGACGAGACTGAGCGCTTTTTTGCGGTCGCTCGACGCGTAGTGGTCCGCAAGATAAAGGTAAGCCGGGACATACTTGGGGGTCTGCTGAACGACGCCCGTGTAGAGCATCACCGCCTCGGCCTTGCGCCCGGCAAGCGCGAGGGTTCTTGCCTTGCCCGCGATAACCTCGGGCCGCATGTTGAAATCCGGCGACGTGTGTGAGAGCACGTAATCGAACCCGCCCAGCGATTCCTGTATGTTGTACTTGAATTCATTGCGATCGTGGATACTCGACATGGCGCGGTTGTAGAAACGCAGGCCATCGCAGTAGTGATGCATATGTCCCCAGTTTCGCTTGTCGGACGTGTCGCGGCCGGCAATTTGCGCCCTGCACATGGCATCCTCGGCTGCTGTTTTGCCCCAGGGCTGCAGGGCAAAGGCCGGATCGGCAGCCAGCAAACCCGCCAAGGCCAACAGGATGAATTTCATGACCCGCTCCTATGTTCAGCCTGGTTCAGGGCAGCCGTTTTCTCCGCCACTTTTTCCCAGGAAAATTCGCGCTGCGTTCGTTCGATCGCAGCCCTGCCCATGCGCTTACCCTCGTCAGTGAGCAATCTTGCCAACCCGATTGCGACGGCATTGGTCCGCGTCCCCTCTATCCTGAGTCCGGTTTCGCCATCAATCACCGCCGAACCCGTACCGCCGGCATGCCCTGCCAGACTGGGCTTGCCACACGCCGCCGCTTCGATGAACACCATCCCGAAGCCTTCATTGTCGCCGTTGATTTCCCGATTGGGCATGGCGAAGACGTCGCAGGCATTCATCCAGCGCGGCAGGTCGGCCTCGCTAACCGCACCTATCCGGTGGACGATGCCACGCACATTATGTTCCGCGATCAGGCCATCGAGGTAATCGGCGTCTTCACCGATGCCGGCGATGACATACTGCACCGGGGGT
>JAJYXA010000055.1 GCA_021791235.1 Pseudomonadota bacterium | reverse complement strand
TCGGCCAGCTTGCGGATTTCTTCCGGGAAGGTGGCCGAGAACATCATGTTCACCCGCTGCGCCGGCAGCAGCGCGACGATGCGCTTGAGGTCGGGCATGAAGCCCATGTCGAGCATGCGGTCGGCTTCGTCGAGCACCAGGGTGTTGACCTGGGTGAGCGACAGCGTCTTGTTCTGCACGTGGTCGAGCAGGCGGCCGGGGGTGGCCACCAGGATCTCGACGCCGGTCTTCAGGATCGGAATCTGCGTGTTGATGTTGACCCCGCCATACACCACCAGCGAGCGCAGCGGCACGTGCTTGGTGTAGGCCTGGATGCTCTCCTCGACCTGGATCGCGAGTTCGCGGGTGGGGGTGAGGATCAGCGCGCGGATCGGATGCTTGGCCGGCGAGGTGCCGGTGTTGGCGAACGGCAGCAGGCGCTGGATCAGCGGCAGCGCGAACGCCGCCGTCTTGCCGGTGCCGGTCTGCGCCGCGCCGAGGATGTCGCCGCCGTGCAGCGCCAGGGGAATGACCCGCTCCTGGATCGGCGTCGGCGTCACATAGCCCATCACGTCGAGGGCACGCAGGATATCGGGCGCCAGCCCGAGTTCAGCAAAAGTCGTCAAAGCCCGTCCAATTAAATTCTGATCCAGTCAAAGCCCGTCGTCTGACAGGCCACGCGCACCTCATCGTCCGCGCAACCCAGCGCCTGGGCCAGCGCACCCTGCGCCAGGGCGGCCGTATTGTTCTTGCGCGATACGTGCGCCGCCATCACGCATTGCAGTTTGTCGTGCTTCAGCCTGTCCAGCAAGGCCGCCGACTGGCCGTTTTCCAGGTGACCGAAACGCCCGCCCACGCGGCGCTTGAGGCTGGCCGGATAGGGCCCGTTTTCCAGCATCGCGGCGTCGTGGTTGCACTCCAGCACCAGCGCGTCGACGCCGGCCAGCATGGCCTCGATGTGCGGCGTGCTGCACCCCGCATCGGTCAGCACGCCGAGCCTGCGGTTGCCGTCGCCAAACACGAACTGCACCGGCTCGCGCGCATCGTGCGGCACCGGATAGGGCTGGATTTCCAGCCCGTCCACCGAGAACGCCGCATGGCTGTCGATCATCTGCACCGCCACGCCGTCGAGGTCCTGCGCCAATGCCAGCGTGCCTGCAGTCAGCCACACCGGCAGCCTGTGCTTGCGCGCCAGCCGCCCCACCCCGCCGATATGGTCGCTGTGCTCGTGGGTGACGACGATGCCGGCCAGATCGGAAGGCTGCAATCCCAGCCGTGCCAGCCGCGCCACGCTGTCGGCCAGACCGAATCCGCAGTCCATCAGCACCCGGGTTGCGCCGGCTTCGACCACCAGGCCGTTGCCTTCGCTTCCGCTCCCGAGGCTGGCGAACCGCATCACGCGCGTTCCCGCGTCACTTCAGTTCTTTGTGCAGCAGGTTGATGATCCGGTTCTGCGTATTGGGGTCGGCCGGCTTGCCGTCGGTGCCGGCGACGTTGACCCGGCTCTTCTCGCCCGCCTGGTTGACCACGATCTGCAACTGCGGCGAGGTCTGTTCCTTCTTGCTGCGCCAGAAGGCGAACTTGGCGAGGATGCCTTCGTCGCGCTTGCTGCCGTTGTCGATCTCGGGATCGATGTAGCGCACGAAATACACGCCCTTGGAGCGGTCGCGGTCTTCCACCGCAAAGCCGACGCGGTCGAGCGCGAGGCCGACGCGGCGCCAGGCGCGGTCGAAGCCTTCGTCCATTTCCAGCGCCGGGGCGCCGGCATCGCGGACGATGCGCGCCATCTCCGGCGTCTGCTGTTTGGCCAAGAGGGTCTGCACGCGGCTCTCCTCGACGCCGAAGCGCAGCATCAGGCGGCGCAGCATTTCGGCCTCGAGTTCGGGATCGGCCGGGCGCGGCTGCCACACGGTGCGGTCCTTGTTCGAGGAATCGTAGACTTCCATCATGCCGCGGTGGCTGACGTAGATTTCGGTGCCCGCACTGCCCGTCTCGATGCGGGTGCGGAACTTGTCGCGCTCGGCGGTGGAATACAGGCCGTCGAGCACCTTGCCCAGCGTGCGACGAATCACGTCCTGCGGGATCTTGGCGCGGTTTTCCGCCCAGTCGGTCTCGATCACGCCGGTTTCGGGCGATTCCAGGTTGACGATGAAGCCGGTCTCCTGCCAGAAATCCTTGATCACCGGCCACACCTGCTGCGGCGACGCCTGCACCACCAGCCAGCGCTGGGAGCCGGCGCGTTCGATGCGCGCCTTGTCCTGCGCCGGCAATAGGGTTTGCGTGCCGCTCGGCGCGGTCTTGCGCTCCTGGCTGTAGGTCGACAGGGTGGCGGTGCCGCTGCCCTGTGCATCGGGAATGGCATAGCGGTTGTCGCCGGTCGGCGCGGTGAGGTCGGGCGGCACTTCCAGCGTCGGCAGCTTGGCGGCTGATTTGTAGTCGATCTTTTTGGATTCGATGATGCCGCAACCCGACGCGGCCAGCGCAACCATCAGAAACAGGGGCAATAAACGCATAAAATGTCCTAAACGAAGGCTTACATCAAACCGGCGGACGCAAGCGCCGCGCTAGATCAAATTGGCGTGGCGCAAGGCGTCACGCACGGTGTCGTGCAGTCCGGCAGACAGCGGGGTCAGCGGCAGGCGCAGGCCGGGCGGAATCAGCCCCAGTTCGGCGCACGCCCACTTGACCGGAATCGGATTGGCCTCGACAAACAACCTGCTGTGCAGCGGCAGCAATGCATTGTTGAGTTCGCGCGCGCGCGCCAGGTTCCCCTCGAACGCCGCGGCGCACATCTCGTGCATCAGCTTCGGCGCGACGTTGGCGGTGACCGAGATCACGCCGTGCCCGCCCAGCAGCATGAAGGGCAACGCCGAGGCGTCGTCGCCGGTATACAGCGCAAACCCCTTCGGCGCGCGACGCAGCAGATCGGCCGCGCGTTCCATGCTGCCGGTGGCGTCCTTCACGCCGACGATGCCGGGCACTTGCGCCAGACGCAGCGTGGCGTCGTTGGAAAGGTCGGTCACCGTGCGTCCCGGCACGTTGTAGAGAATCAGCGGCAGGTCGACCGTTTCGGCAATTTTCCTGTAGTGCTGGTAGAGCCCTTCCTGCGTCGGCTTGTTGTAGTACGGCACCACCGACAATCCTGCCTGGGCGCCCGCGCGCCTGGCGCATTCGGTCAGATCGATCGCCTCGGCGGTCGAATTCGCGCCGGTACCGGCGATTACCGGCACCCGTCCGGCGACCTGTTCGACCGTGGTGCGGATCAGCAGGCAATGCTCGTCGTAGCTGACCGTCGGCGACTCGCCGGTGGTGCCGACGACGACGATGCCGTCCGTTCCTTCCGCGATATGCCAGTCGATCAGGCGACGCAGCGCGTCGAGATCGAGCGCGCCGTCGTCCGACATCGGGGTGACGATCGCAACCAGGCTGCCTCGGGCCCTATTCATTTCTGCCATCTTGTTTCCGCCGCTCTTGTTTCAGTCAGGCGCCGCTCTTTTGGCTGCTTAACGATAAAAAGTAACATTCTATTCTATCTCACCGAACGAACCTACCGATCCGAGCCAAGCTTTCACGTCCAGCGTGGTGACCATCGGCCGGTTCCTTGCGAGGCATCGTTCACGCGGCAGGTATGGTTGTCGTCGCCGAATCTATCCTTGCCCCCGCGGTCTGCTGCTTGGCTTCGATCCTGGCAGACAAGCTTGAGTTGCCCAAAGGCTGTTCTGGTTGAATTAATTCAGCCCCTTTCGATGTTTGTATCGGCATGGAAATTTTAAAAGTGGCCGCAAATGTCGGAAAAATTTACAGCCAGGCCAGGCCAGATAAGGCAAAAAAACTGACTAACTTATTACATAATTACCGGCCTCACTGGTGCCGAGGGTGCCGCGATCGATCCGCTGACTGGCGACTTCCTGTTCTCGACCTTTGGTGGCGGCAATCAGATCGTGGTGGTGCAAGGATTCCAGGTGCCTGGTGGCGGCAACGGCAGCGTTCCCGAACCCGCCTCCCTCGCCCTGCTTGGCATCGGTCTCGCTGGTCTTGGCGCCATGCGCCGCCGCAAGGCTTGACCCGCAAAAAGTCGAAATGCTTTCACCCTTGCGGCGGCCAATGGCTGCCGTTTTTCATCCGCGTTAGTCTGTGCGGCAAATCCCGCCAGGTGATCCGTTCCTTTTTCCGGCATGTAGCTTTGCTCGCCTCCTTCAGACCAGCAGCCTGGTCAGCTGCTTCAGCAGGCCGTTCTCACCGATCAGGTCTTCGGGTTTCTTGTAGTCGGCCAGCAGGCTGGCCAGCAATGCGTCAGATACATCGTGCTTCTTGGTTCTCATTATGTGCCTCCGGACAATTCGGCAGCTTCCTGCCAATGGTCCGTTTACAAAAATTCAGGACAGGCCCGTTATCTCAAGGCAAGCCTACCGAGCCAACCTACCAACTGCTCGATTCCCTGGCCCATACCAACTGCAACCAGCGGGACGGCCCACACCCAGGCAGCGAGCAACCCCAGACCGGCCACGCCCAAGCCAACCGAAAACATGTCCAGCCCCGGCGTGGTGCGCGCCACGATGCCGAGCGCCAGCTGGATCAGCAGTGCCAGCGCCACCAGCGGCAAGGCCAACCGCACCCCGGCGGCGAACAGCCAGCTGGCGGCTTCGACCTGTTGCCGCAGGTCGGCCGCGGCGGGCAAAACGGCGACCGGCATGGCGGCAAAGCTGTCGCGCAGCGCGTCGACGACCAGCAGATGGCCGCTCGCGCCCAGAAAAGCCAATGCCGCCAGCCATCCCGCCAGGGCGCGCCAGGCTGCGTCCGCCGGCGCGGCTTGCCCGGCGGTCAGCGTCAGCAGGCCGCCGGTCGCGGTGTGGCCGGTCCACACCAGCGCCGCGCTCACCGCGGCAAACACCAGCCACACGCAGAGCGCCAGCGCCGCGCCCCACACCGCTTCCAGGCTCAAAGCCAGCAGGCCCTGCACGGTGAAGGGGCCGATGGACTCGATCGTCAGGCCCGGCGCCAGCACGGCGGCCAGCACGGCGGCCAGCGCCAAACGAATCAATACCGGAAGGCGGCCGGTCAGGGGATCGAACAGCGCCCATCCGGCGAGGCGGGCGAAGGCGAACAGCCAGACGGCGACGCCCGCTTCGCTCAGGGGCAGCGCGTTCATTCAACCAGCCCCGGGAAGTCGGTCAGCAGGGTGCGCGCAAATTCCACCAGCTGGTCACCCATCCAGCCGCCCAGCAGCGCCAGCACGAGCAGCATGACGATGAGCTTGGGAACGAAGGACAGCGTGGGTTCGAGGATTTGCGTGGCGGCCTGGAACAGGCTGATGGCGAATGCGGTCAACAACCCCGCCAGCAACACCGGCGCGGAGATCAGCATCACCAGCCAGAGCGCGTCGCGCGCCACGCCCTCCATTAAAAAACTCCGCCTTCCATCAGAAGCTCCCGATGAGCGAGCCGACCAGCAGATGCCAGCCGTCGACCGTGACGAACAGCAGCAATTTGAGCGGCAGCGACACCAGCTGCGGCGGCAGCATGATCATCCCCAGCGCGGTCAACACGGCGGCGACCACCAGGTCGATCACCAGGAAGGGCAGCACCACCATGAAGCCGATCTGGAAGGCGGTCTTGAGTTCGCTGGTGAGGAAAGCCGGCGCCAGCGCGGCGAGCGGGACGCTCTCCACCTGTTTGGGGTCGATGGTCTTGTCGCCTTCGGTGCCACCCTCGATAAACAGGCTCAGGTCCTCGGCCCGGGTCTGCCGCAGCATGAAGGTTTTCAGCGGCTGCGCGGCTTGTTCGGCGGCGTCGTTGAAGCTCATGGCCCCGGCAAGATAGGGCTGGTAAGCCTCGGCATCGATGGTCTTCAACGCCGGCGACATCACGAAAACCGTCAGCAACACCGCCAGCCCCATCAGCACCAGATTCGGCGGCGCGGTGTGGCTGCCGAGACCCTGCCGCAGCAGGAACAGCACCACCGCGATGCGGGTGAATGCGGTAAACGCCAGCAGCAAGGCCGGCAGGAACGGAAACAGCAGCAGCCAGGGCAGGCTCGCGCCCGGCACGCCGATCACCTGCCCGCCTGCGCCTGGCGTCACGGCGAGCAGCGGCACGCTCGATTCCGCGCCCACGGCGGGTACGCTCAGCGCCAGCGCCGCCAGCAGCAGCACCGCCCTCATTGCGCGTGCTCCAAACCCTGTTCCGGCTTCGGCAGCGTATGCAGCAGCCGTACATTGCCGCCGCCCACGCCCAGCAGCAGCCAGGTGCCGTCGACCTCGACCACCACCACGCGTTCGCGGGGGCCCACCGGCGTCGTCCCCACCACCTTGACCGCGCCCTGCGCGCCCATGCCCGGCAGATAACGGCGGGCAAGCCAGGCCACCGCGACGAATCCGCCCAGGATCAGCGCCAGGCTCAGCAACACGGTCAGCATGCTGGCGGCCGTGTCGGGCGCGGCCAGCGCCGAAGCCGGGATAAAAAGCAGCGTGCCCGCCGCAAAAAACTTAGCCATGCCGTATCGCTCCTCGTGCCCAGCGCGTCATGTCGGTTGTGAGGTGCGGCAACTGCACGGCGAGCGTTGCCTGCGTGAGATCGGTAGCGATGCGCCATGCCAGCGCAGCCGGCAACGCAGTCTGCACGGGCTCATCCAGCCAGCTCTCCGCCAGGACGGCATCGAGCGTCCGGATCAGGGTGTGCGGCACAAAGGCGGCCGTGCCCATCACGCGCTGCCCGCCGAGGCGGCGCGTCAGCCACAAAGAGGACAAGGCCTCGTCGGGCTGCCAAACGGGCGTCGCTGGCGGGCCGTCCGATGCGGCGGCCGGCTCCGGCGTTGCACGAACCGGCAGGCGCAGGCGCGCGGTCAGTGTCGCCGCAAGCCTGCGGCCCAGGCGCACCTGAAAACCTTCGGCCACCGTGGAGGGCGCCGTCAGAAAAGCGGTTTCGGCGGGCGTCAGTTCAAGCAGCATCAACGCCTCCGCAACCCCGCCTCGCTACGATGCGTCAGTTCCACCAGCTCGTCGTGCTCACGTTGCTCGCTGCGCCGCTGCAGGACGGCCACCTGGGCCAGATGGCGCTGCTCCAGCAGCCGCAGCGCCTTCACCCGCTGCTCGACCTGCAGCCATTCGGCCAGCCGCGCCTGCCAGTCGCGGTGGGCGGCGCCGATCGCCTCCTGCGCCGCCTGCAATTCCGCCGCCTGCGCACGCTGCAGACGATTTTTCTCCTGCAACTGCGCAGCCGTCACGCCCGCGCGCAGCTCGCCCGCCAGCCGGGCGATGTGGGCGTCGCGCAGCGCGGTCAGCTGTACCTGGCGGCCGCGCGCCCGCAGCCAGACGCCATGCGCGAGCTTGACCGTGCGCGCCAGCGTTTCGCTGCGCCGCTCGGCCAGTTGCAGCACGCGCGCCAGCGCAAACGGTTTCAACTCAGCACCTCATCGAGTCCGGCACGGGCGGCATCCAGCGGCGCGCGCTCGCGCATGCCCTGCATCAGATAGCCCTGCATCCTGGGATACAGCCGCACGCCTTCGTCGAGCACCACGTCCGCACCCGGCACGTAGGCGCCGACGGCCAGCAGGTCGCGGCTGCGCATGTAGCGCGAATAGAGATATTTGAAGCGGCGGGTGCGCTCGAGCGCGTCCTCGGACAGCAGGTCGGGCTGGGCCCGGCTGATCGAGGCCTCGATGTCGATGGCGGGGTAATGCCCGGCGTCGGCCAGATCGCGACTCAACACGATGTGGCCGTCGAGAATCGCGCGCGCCGCGTCGGCGATCGGATCCTGCTGGTCGTCGCCCTCCATCAGCACGGTGAAGAAGGCGGTGACCGAGCCGCTGCCGCTGCGGCCGTTGCCGGCGCGTTCGGCCAGCTGCGGCAGCTTGGCGAACACCGACGGCGGGTAGCCCTTGGTGGCGGGCGGCTCGCCGATCGCCAGCGCCACCTCGCGCTGCGCCATGGCGTAGCGGGTGAGCGAATCCATGATCAAGAGCACGTGCTTGCCCTGATCGCGGAAATATTCGGCGATCGACATCGCGTAAGCCGCGCCGTTCAGGCGCATCAGCGGCGGATGGTCGGCGGGCGCCGCCACCACCACGGCGCGTGACATGCCCTCGCTGCCCAGGATGCGGTCGATGAATTCCTTGACCTCGCGGCCGCGTTCGCCGATCAGCCCCACCACCACCACGTCGGCCTCGGTGTAACGCGCCATCATGCCCAGCAGCACGCTCTTGCCGACGCCGCTGCCGGCAAACAGGCCGAGCCGCTGCCCGCGCCCCACCGTCAACAGGCCGTTGATCGCGCGCACGCCGACGTCGAGCGTCTGCCGGATCGGCGCGCGCTCCAGCGGATTGATCGGGCGGCTGTACAGGGGCACCCGGCGTTCCAGCGACAG
Organism: Pseudomonadota bacterium; assembly: GCA_021791235.1. The sequence continues at coordinate 6,049 of JAJYXA010000055.1, read as the reverse complement.
CGGCCCCAGACCGTCGAGCGGGCGCCCGGCGCCGTCGAGCACGCGGCCCAGCAGGCGATCGCCGACCGGCACCTGGCGCACCCGGTCCTGCGCGCGGCGGCGCGGCACGTAGCGCATTCCCAGGCGCGGCGGCTGCGCCGCCATCGGATTGTCGGGAATCACCCGGGCGCCCGGCATCACGCCGTAGATGTCGGTGGCCGGCATGATGAACAGGCGGTCGCCGGAGAACCCCGCCACCTCGGCCTCGACGCTCTGTCCCCCCGGAATCTGGATGTGGCACTGGCTGCCCACCGGCAGGCGCAGGCCCACCGCTTCCATCACCAGCCCGGACACCCGGGTGAGGCGCCCGCTGGTGGCGATCGGCGTCGCCCAGTTCACCGCGCGACGGCAGTCGGCCAGGTATTCGCGCAGGCGGACGGTGCGGTCCATCATTCAATCCAGTTCAAATTGGAACCGAGCACCTGAACCACCTGCCGCCAGCGCGCTGGCAGCGTGGCGTCGAGGTCGCCCTGCGCGGTTTCGATCAGGCAGCCGCCGCGCACGATGCGCACGTCTTCCACGATGCGCAGACGGTTCTTGTCGAGCACCTGGTCGAGGTGCGGGCGCACCAGCGCGGCATCGTCCGGGTTCAGCAGCAGGCGCGCCTCGCGGCTGGTTTCCGCCATCTGCTTCAGCGCCAGGTTGACCACGTCGAGAATGCGTTCAGGATGGGCCGCGAGTTCGCCCGCCACCACCTGGCGCGCCACGTCGAGCGCCAGTTCCAGCACCATGTCGGCAAGACGGAAATCGAGGTTGTCGAGGGTGTTGCCGAAGCTTTCGGCCAACTGCTTCATGCGGCCGCACGCCTGCTCGCCTTCCACCCGACCGGCAGCCAGACCTTCGGCGTAGCCCTCGGCGCGCGCGGCTTCGCGCAGCCTGGCCAGTTCGGCCTCGGCGTCCTCGGTGGACGCCGCCAGTTCCACCACCTCCCACTGCTCGAATGCCGTGGCGTCATTGAGCGGGGTGTCGTCGGGTGTGCTCACGCAGCCTCCTCTTCCGGGAACAGAATCGCGCCTTCTGCAGCCAGGCGCCGCAGGATCGCGCCGGCTTCCTTCTGCGCGGCCTGGATCGCGGTGACCGGAACCGCGCCCAGCGTATCAAGATCGCCGCGCATGCGCTGCGCGGCGGTCGGGCTCATTACGGCCGTCAGGGCATCGAGCACCCGCCCGTCGCTGCCTTTCAACGCATGCAGCAGGGTACGCGCGCCGACGTTGCGCAGGAAGGTCTTGCGGCTGGCCTCGGGCAGCCGCGCCAGATCCTCGAACGCGAGGTTGCGCACGCGCAGGCGCGCGGCGAGCTCGGCGTCGCTCTGGTCGAGCTGGCTCAATGCGGCGGCGGCGCTGCCCTCGCTCATCTGCCCCAGCAGGCTGGCGACGGCGGCCTCGCCCTGCGCGGGTACGGCCGGCTCCAGGCTGGCCAGCCAGTTGTCCAGGTCGCGCAGCATGTCGGGGCTGGGCGCATCGCTGTGCGCCAGGCTCTGCAAGGCATTCGCGCGCGTCGCGCCGGGCAGCAGTTCGAGCACCGCGGCGGCGACGTCGCGCGGCAGCTGGGACGCCACCGCGGCGATCAGTTGCGGCGGCTGCGTCTCCAGCAGACCGGCGATCTCCGCCGGCTCGCGCCAGCCCAGTTTTTCCAGTGCCCGCGCGCCCGCCGCGCCCAGGCGTTGCAGGATCGCCTGGGCGCGCTCCGGGCTCAGCGCCAGCCTGAGCGTCTCGTCGAGAAAGCGCCCGGTGTCCGCGGCGAATCCGGTCTGTTCGGCGGCTTCGGCGGCGTAGTCGCGCAGGACGGCGCGCACGCGTTCGCGCGGCAGCACCTCCAGTTCGCGCATGGCGCTGCCGAGGCGGCTCACCTCCAGCGGGCTCAGATAACGGAACACCGCGGCCGCGGCCTCTTCGCCCAGGGCGAGCAGCAGCGCGGCGGACTTTTCGATGCCGGCCTGGCTCATGCGCGCATCCACAGCTTGATGACGTCCGCCGCCACGCGAGGATCGGCCAGCACCTGATTGCGGGCGGCATCGAGTTCGGCGTCGAAATCGTCCGCCGGCGCTTCGATGGCGGGCGTTCGGCGACCGCGCCGCATGCCCGCCACGACGAACGCGAGCAGAACGGCCGCGGCGGCGGCCAGCGCCCACGACGGGATCATCGGGAAAGGCGCCGCGTGCGGCGGCGGACTGGCAGGCCGCACCCGCGGGATCGAAGCGGGGGGCACCCGCGCCGCGGCTGGCGTGGCGGGAAGCTCGGCCTGCGGTTCGGGTGCCGCCGCCGGCAGGGCGTACACGTTGAGCGTGTCGCCGCGCGCCGGCTGCAGGTCCAGCGCCTGCCGGGCCAACTGGCCGGCCCGCTTGATCGCGTCGGCGTCGGCGTCGAATCCCAGAATCACGATGGCATTCACACGCCGGACGCGGCCTTCCGGTTCAAGCGTGGTGCGCACGGTTTTTTCCGGCACGCGCGCCTGCCCGCCGATCACCCCATTGCGCACCCGCTCGACCGGCTGGCGGGTTTCATTGTCTTCCAGCGTGGCAGTCACCTGCACGCTCACGCGCTCCTTGCCCAGCCACGGCTCCAGCACGGCCAGCACCCGTCGCGCCAGATCCTGCTCCAGCGCCAGTCGAAGCGTCGGTTCGACTTCGGGGACCGCGCCGCCGAGCAGCACCCCGCGCGGATCGAGCACCTGCACCTCGGCGCGCTTCATGCGCGGCACGCCGGCCGCCACCAGGGTCTGGATCGTCGCCACCTGCTCCGCTGACAACTGCGCGCCCGGGCGCAGCCGCACCAGCACGGCGGCCGTAGCGGGCGGCGCATCGCGCAGGAAGGGCGAAACCTTGGGCAAGGCGAGATGAACCCGCGCCAGTTCGACCGCTTCCAGCGACTGGATCGAGCGCGCCAGATCGATTTCGAGCGCACGCTGATAACGCTGCTGCTCCTGCAGCGATGACGCGCCGAAGCGGGGCGCGCGATCGGCTTCGTCCACTGCATCGGCATCGGTTCTGGGGAGGCCGCGCGCAGCCAGGCGGTAGCGTGCCGCGTGCAATTGCTCGGCCGGCACCTCGATGGTGCCGTCGGCGGCGGACAGGCGATAGGGAATGTCGAGCTGGTCGAGCGCGGCGATGACTTCGCCGCCGGAACGGTCGGACAGCTGCGTATAGAGCACGCGATAGACCGGCGGGTTGAACCACAGATAGGCGGCGGCCAGCGCGGCCAGGGGCAACAGAACCAGCAGGGCAAGCATGAAGCGGCGCAACGCGCTCGCCTCCGCGATCATCTCGCGCAGACTGCTCAGCCAACCCGGCACTGCACACACCTCGTCTGCGTGGTCGGGTTCAGCTGGATCGCTTCATGCTGGATGGGCTGAATGTTCACACGGCGATTATCCCGGATAATTCATCGGGGTGCGAGATGATGGCGAGTGGGTTTGCGGGATCACAACCAGTCAGGCGTGGCCACGGCGCGCAATACCACCTGCAATTGTCCCGCCCGCTCGCGGCTCTGAAACCACCAGATCGCGCCTTTCTTCACCGCCAAGTCGCCAGGCTGGCCGGCCAGCAGCCGCATCGCCACCTGCCCCAGCGTCGGCTGATGGGCGGCGATCAGCACCGGACAGGCCGCATCCGGCCAGCCTGCCGCGGCCAGCACGTCTTCCGCACGGGCGCCCGGCGCCAGTGCAGGCACCTGCTCGTATTCGCGTCCCAGCGCCTGCGCGGTTTGCAGGGTGCGGGTCGCGGGGCTCACCAGAATCCTGACGTCCTGCGGCAGCCGCGGATTGAGCCAGTCGGCCATGCGCGCCGCCTGCTTGCGGCCCTTGTCGGTGAGTTCTCGATCGAGGTCAGGAAGGGTGTCCCCCGCCTCGGCGTGTCGCCACAAAATCAGTTCCATCCGGTCCACCTCAAACAAATATCCATCTCGAATGCGGGTCGGCCCGCCCTACCAGTACGCCTTCAATTTCAGGAACGCGCGCGCATGCCGGGCGCTCTCGCCGTTCGCCGCCTCCGCCTGTTTCGCCGCCAGCCAGCCGAGCGCGAAATCCCCCATCGGCCCCGACTCCACCTGCGACGCCGTCAGCAGGCCCCACGCAACATGGGCATCGTTGGCGCGCCCCAGGCTGTCCTGCGCGTTGCGAAGCACGCGCAGGTAACGGCCCTGCCGGCGTTTATGTCCTTCAGGGGGCGCGCCGAACAGCGACTGAAAAAACTCGGCCGCATAACGCTGGCGCTTGATGGCGATGCGCAGGGCGTGGCGCTGCGCCGACGCCAGCTTGCCGAAATTTCGCGCGCTGCGGACGATGGGGCGGTGCCCCTTTTGCAGCGCCCGGCGCGCCCATGCGTCGAGCGGCGACAACTGGACGGAACGCTGTTCTTCCGGGACAGAACGCCAGCCGCGCTGCAGCAGCCAGCGCTGCATCGCCAGCAGCCAGGCACCCGGACGCGCCTGCGTCAGCGCTTCCCGCATCGCCACACGCACCTCGGTGCGGCGCCGCTCCAGCGCCTGCAAGCCGCGCTGCCAGGCGTCGGCATCCGGGTAGCGCGGCGCAATCGCCGGCAGGGTTTCGCCGCACAGCACGTCCCAGTCGCGCGCCGGACCGAGTGCGGCGGCCAGCGTACGCAAGCCGTCCAGCAGTTCGTCCGGCGGCACGCACGCCTTGCGATATAACCGCAGCGCCGCCCGCAGCCGCCGCAGCGCCACCCGCGCCTGGTGCACGTACTCGATATCATCAATCGGTTTGGGCCCAGCATTCGCCCCCTCCCCCGCAAGCGGGAGATAACCAGCGACTTGCCCGCTTGCGGGCTTAGTCGAATGGCTAGTAGTTCCATCAGGGTTGGGGAGAGGGAATAGCACGCCCGGCAGATTGGCCTGGAACTGCGCCAGGCAGGCCTGGCAGATCGCGGCAAAGCCGTCTTCCACGCTCATGCCGTCGTCCAGCACCAGCGGCGCGGCCGTGGCCGGGGCAGCCGCCACCCCATGCGCCAGGCGCACGCCGCGCTCGGCCTTGCTGACGTCGAACGGCAGGCAGTCGAACGCACCGGCCCACTCCAGCGCCAGCGCGAACAGCGCGTCCGGCTGGCCGGCCTTCAGTTCGAGTTCGATCTCGCAGATCGGCTGGCTGTGCTCGCCGGCGCGCACCTCGCCCACGTCCAGCGCCACCTCGATTCGCGCCCCACCCTTGCCCTTGAGCAGCCAGGCGGTGCGGTTGAAATGGGTTTCAAACACTGGCACGAGTTGCGCGCGCAGCGCCTCCGGCACGCAGGCCAGCGCATCGGCCGGAAACCGCCCCCAGTCCGGGCTGCCGCGGGCGACCGCCATTTCGTATTCGGCGCGCCGCGACAGCCCGCCCTGCCGCTCGCCTTCGGTTTTGAGCGTCTGCATCCAGCGCCGGCCCGCCCGCCGCACTCTCAATGCGACACCCTGCGCGCTCAAGGCAAAGTCCGGCGTGTCGAAATAACGGGTGTGCAATGCCTGCTGCACCGGCTCGCTGCGCCGTCTGGCCATCCGCTTGAGGAAGGCCGCAACCTGCGGCGGCGGCAGCGCCAGCTTGAGTTCGATTTCAACCGGATGGGCGGCTGTCATATTACTGTCATGTCAGGATAAACGCGGACGCTTATCATTGAAGCACACAATGAAAACCAGACCATGAACCCGCCCAGCCCCGATACCCTGATCAACCGCGAACTCGGCATTCTTGCCTTCCAGCGCCGCGTGCTGGCGCAGGCCGACGACCCCGCCATGCCCCTGCTGGAACGCCTGCGCTTCCTGTGCATCGTGTCGAGCAACCTGGACGAATTTTTCGAGGTGCGGGTGGCGGGATTGAAAGAGCAGATCCGCGCCAACTCGACCCAGCGCTCGCCCGACGGCATGACGCCGCGCCAGCAATACCGCGCGGTATCGGACACGGCGCACGATCTGGTGGCCCGCCAATACGCGCTGTTCAACAACGAACTGGTTCCCGAGCTGGCCGCCCACGGCATCCACTTCGTCCGCCGCACCCAGTGGAACGAAGCGCAGGCGGCGTGGATCCG
>JAJYXA010000501.1 GCA_021791235.1 Pseudomonadota bacterium | reverse complement strand
CGGTGCCGGTCAGCTCTTCCATCGAGCTGGCGGTCTCTTCCAGGCTGGAGGCCTGCGATTCGGTGCGCGAGGACAGGTCGGTGTTGCCGGTGGCGATCTGGCGCGAGGCGACGGCGATGGTCTCGGTGCCGTCGCGCACCTGGCCGACGATGTTCACCAGGCTGGCGTTCATGTTCTTCATCGCCTGCATCAGCTGGCCGGTTTCGTCCTGGCTGCGAACCTCGATGTTTTGCGTCAAATCGCCGGCAGCCACGCTCTCGGCGATCCGGACGGCCTCGTTCAGGGGACGGGAAATCGCGCGAACCAGCCAGAAGCCGATCAGCGCCGCCAGCAGCACACCCGCCGCAATCACGATGAAGGACACATTCCGCACCATGGCGAAGCGCGTTTGCGCCGCCTCGAATTCTCCCTTGGCAACATCCAACTGCAGCGCGATGAGCGCCTCGGCACTGGCCCGCACCGGCGGGTAGGTCTCTCTCATCGGCCCCTGCAGGATTTCGCCCGCTTGCTGGAAATCATGGGCGGCCAAGGCAGCCAGCGCAGGCAGCAGGCCTTCCCGTCCGTATTTCCTGCGATTGACGTCGAACTCTTTGGCAAGGTTCTTCTCTTCTGGCGTCAGATAGGTCGCCATGTAGGCTTTCCAGAACGCGTCGATTTCCGTTATCCCGTTCCTGATCTCGCTCACACGCTTGTCGACCACTGCCGTATCTTCAGGGAAGGCCGACAGCTGGCCGGAAACCGACTCGCCCACGATGATCTGGCTGTGGTTCATCAGCGCGGAAATGCGTTCCAGCTGGCCCAGCGCAACCACCCGGTCTTCGTAGACGGTTTTCAGCGAAGCGTTGGTGGCGCTCAGGCTGGCCAGCCCCATGACCCCGATGCCGATGAGCAGCACGGACAGGAGGCCGATCACGAAAACCAGCCGCGCCTTGATGCTTAGATTCTTTAACATGTTGGTAACCTCATTCCTGTCTAAACCAAGCCCGGAAACTTGCCTGTATCACGACACACAAGCTGGCGGGCTTACGCGCACTTACGCTGCGATTTTTTCAATCAACCCCATTTCGGAACTGGACATCAGCCTGTCGATATCGACCAGGATCAGCATGCGTTCGCCGATGGTGCCCAACCCGATCAGGTAATCGGTGTCGAACACCGTCCCGATCTCGGGGGCGGGCCGCACCTGCTCCGGCGACAGCGTCATCACGTCGGAGACGCTGTCGACCACCATGCCCACCACCCGCCCCGCGATATTGAGGACGATCACCACGGTGAACTGATCGTAGGTGGGCGACCCCAGCCTGAACTTGATACGCATGTCGACGACCGGAATGATGGTGCCGCGCAGATTGACCACGCCCTTGATGAAGTCCGGCGCATTGGCAATCCGGGTAACCGGCTCATAGCCCCGGATTTCCTGCACGCGCAGGATGTCGATGCCATACTCCTCGCGGCCCAGGGTGAAGGCGAGGTACTCGTTTCCTGCACTCTCCCTGGCGGCCTGGGCACTGGTTTGCGTCTGTGTGGTGTAAGTCATGAGTGGATCCTTGTATGCCTGTTGCTTCAATGCATTCCGTATGCGTTGTCCGGGTTCAGGAAAAAATCGGGTCGTTGCTCAACTGGCGGCTCGATCGGAGCAGGGCCGCCACATCGAGGATCAGCGAAACGCCGCCGTCCCCCAGAATGGTGGCCCCCGAAATGCCGGCCACCTTGCGGAAATTCGATTCCAGGTTCTTGACCACGACCTGCTGCTGGCCGACCAGGCCGTCGACCAGCAGGGCGGCTTTTTTTCCGTCGGACTCGAGGATGACGATGATGCCCTGCGACGGATCGGCGAAACGCGGGGCGATTGCGAAAATCTGATGCAGCGGAATCAGCGGCAGATATTCCTCGCGCACCTTGACCACCTGGCCTTCGCCTGCGATCTCCTTGACGTCGACGGCTGCCGGCTGCAGCGATTCGATGACGTAGCCCAGCGGCAGGATGTAGATTTCCTCGCCGACCTTGACCGACATGCCGTCGAGAATCGCCAGCGTCAGCGGCAGCGAGATGGCAATCGTGGTGCCCGAGCCGGGAACCGAGCGGATGTCGACGGTGCCGCCCATCGCCGTGATGTTGCGCTTGACCACGTCCATGCCCACGCCGCGTCCGGAGACGTCGGTCACGACCTCGGCCGTGGAAAATCCGGGGGCGAAGATCAGTTGCCAGACGTCGGCATCGGGCATCGTGTCGGACACCGGCAGGCCCTGCTGCTGCGCCTTGGCGAGTATCCTGTCGCGGCTGAGGCCGCCGCCGTCGTCGCTCACCTCGATCACGATATTGCCGCCCTGGTGCGCCGCCGACAGGGTCAGTTTGCCGGCCTCGCTCTTGCCGCCGGCGCGGCGCTTCTCCGGCATTTCGATGCCGTGGTCGACGCTGTTGCGCACCAGATGGGTGAGCGGATCGACGATGCGCTCGATCAGCCCCTTGTCGAGTTCGGTGGCCGCGCCGCGGGTGACGAACTCGACTTTCTTGCCGAGCTTGGCGGCGAGGTCGCGCACCATGCGCGGGAAGCGCGAGAACACGTAGTCCATCGGCATCATGCGGATCGACATCACGGCTTCCTGCAGGTCGCGCGTATTGCGCGCCAGCTGGCTGGCGCTGTTGAGCAGGCGTTCGTGATGGATGGGATCGAGCGCGCCGATGCGCTGGTCGATCATGGCCTGGGTGATGACCAGTTCGCCCACCAGGTTGATCAGCTGATCGACTTTTTCGATGCCAACGCGAATCGAGGACGACTCCTGGCTGCCCCCTTCCCTGTCGGTTGCGCGGCGGCCATGGTTTTTGGCCTCGGCCGCCGGCGCGGCGGCTTCCGGCTGAACGGACCCGGACTCGGCTGCCGCGACAGGGGCCGGGAGAACGGCGGCGGTCTTCTCCGCTTCGAAAATCCCGTACGCGGGTTCTTCGGCAGACGGCTTTGCCTCGGCTGCCGCCGATCCCTGCGTGATCCTGAGATCGTCCGGATCGAGCACGAACGAGCAGATCGCGACGATGTTGTCCTGGCTCTCGCTGGTGGCCAGGGTGAAAACCACGCGCTTGTCGGCCAGGACTTCCTGGCTGATCGTCCCCAGCAAACCCAGTTCGGCGGCCAGTGCGTCCACATCGCGCTGCGGCACCTCGGGTAGTTCGATGCGGAAACGGACATTGCCGTCCGCATCCGCAGACGGCGCGGCGACGGGTTCGGGCGCGGCGGGCGCAGGAGGCGCAGCGGCAGCCGGCGCTTCCGCGATGTCCTGCGACAGCGCCTTGAGCCGCTGGCATACGCCTGCGACCGCATCCTGGTCGACGCCCGATCCATGGTGGTGGCCGCCCATTTGCATGGTCAGGACATCCTTGGCCGCCAGGAAGGCATCCACGTGCCCGGGCGTCAGCGCCATCTCGCCCTTGCGGATGCGGTCGAGCAGCGACTCCAGCATGTGGGTGACTTCGGTGATGTCGGTGAACGCGAAGGTGGCGGCACCGCCCTTGATGGAATGCGCCGCGCGGAAAATCGCGTTGAGATCCTCGCTATCCGGCGCGGACACGTCGAGAGCCAGCAGCAGCTTCTCCATTTCGGCGAGCAGTTCGTCTGCCTCGTCGAAAAAAACCTGGTAGAACTGGCTCATGTCAATCGTCATTTTTTCACTCCGTCATTTGTCTGCTGCAGGCCCGGTCGTCGCTTCGTCAACCGATCAGCTTCTTCACCACTTCGGTCAGGCGCGCCGGGTCGAAGGGCTTCACCAGCCAGCCATTGGCGCCTGCCGCACGGCCCATGGCCTTCATGTCGTCGCCCGACTCCGTGGTCAGCATCAGGATCGGCACGGTTTTATAGTTCTGCATCGCGCGCAGCGCCTTGATCAGGCTGAGGCCGTCCATGCCCGGCATGTTCTGGTCGGTCAGCACCAGGTCGACTTTCTGCTGCTTCGCCTTGGCAAGGCCGTCCTGTCCGTCCACCGCCTCGATCACGCCGTAGCCGGCGGCCTTCAGGCTGAAGGACAGCATCTGGCGCAAAGAGCCGGAGTCGTCCACTGCAAGTATCGTTTTACTCATTGTTGCCCTCGCTTTTCATTTCCATCCGGGTATCTGGTATTCCGTCCGCTCAGAACAGCTCAAGGTCGCCGCTGTTCATGTGGCGCTGATTCACCGTGCTGCGCACGCTGCCTGCGAGCACGGAGCAACGCGCGCCTACCCGGTCGCTGATGTCACCCAGCATCGCGAGCAGGTCTTCGTTGCCGCTCTCGGGCAAGACGCCGCCATTCGCATCGAGCGCGCCGAACACGTCGCGCAGCCCGGCCAGGTGCTGCACCATGCGGCCGATCAGCTGGCTGGTCATGTCCTGGAACTGCAGGCCGGTGACCGCGGCGCCGACGTGCCGGTCGATCTCGCCGCGCAGCGCCTCGACGCGCGCCGCATACTCGCGCGCCGGCATGCCGTCGGCCAGCAGCCCGTTCAGAGCCTCCTGCTGCCGATCGACTGCGTGGTGAATCGCCATGAAGCTCGCGCACAGTTTCTTGATCGCCTCGTCCAGCAGCACGTCCATCTGCACCAGATCGCGCTCGACTTCGGCCAGATGCCGGTCGCCATGAACGGACACGTCGGACAGCAAACGCACGACCTGTGCATTCATCAATTCGCCGGCAGGGGTCTCATGGGGACGCATCGCGAGCTCAGATGAAATTGAACAGCGACAGGCCCGCTGTCTTCACGAACGACCGCTGCGCGGCTTCCAGGGTGATCTGCTGCTGCGAGAGCCGCGTGAGCGCCTGGGTGTAATCGAGATCCTGCAAGTCGGACAGCGCCTGGCTGTACTGCAGGTTGCGATCCTCCCCCGCGCTGTCGAGCGCATCGAGTTCCTGCAGGCTCGAGCCGACCGATGCACGCACCGTGAGCACATTGTCCAGGGCCAGGTCGATCTCGCCATTGGCAGTTGCCAGCCCCGCAGCCAGCCCTGTGGTGCCGGAGGTGTTCAGCAGGGTGACGAGATCGTTCAGGGTCTGGAACATGTCCTGCCCGCCGCCCTGGAACACGGCTTGCCCCGGGTTGCTGACAGCCATCTGGCGCGTGGTATCCACCTGCACCAGGCGTTGTCCCTGGTCGCCCTGATACTGCGCGCCGGTTGCGGTCTCGACGAAGGCAGGGGTCGCAGTCTGGAAGCCGGAGAACAGGTAATTGCCCAATGCGTCGCGGCTGTTGGCCAGCCCCAGCAGTTGTTCGAAGCGGCCGCGCAATTCGGTCGCCATGAAACCGCGTTCGGTATCGCTCAATGCGCCATTGCCGGCCGCGATGACGGTGGTTTTCACGTCCTGCATCAACGCCGTCACGCTCGCCAGCGTGCCTTCCAGCGCGCCGAGCGCGCTTTTGGCATGCTGGCGGTTGACGCCGTACCGGGTGTTGAGCGACTGCGATTGCGTCACCTCGAGCGCACGCGCGGCGGCGACCGGATCGTCCGCCGGGGTGAGGATGCGACGGCCGGTGGAAACCTGCTGCTGCGTCTTGAGCAGGCCGGACTGCAACTCGCCGATGCGGGCGGCGCCGGATTCGAACAGGATTTGGGTGCTGACGCGCATGATGTTCGTATCCCCTTATCGGCCGAGTGAGAGCAGCGTGTCGAACATCTCGCTGGCGATCTGCATGACCTTGCCGGCGGCCTGGTAGGCCTGCTGGTAGCGCAGCAGATTGGCCGCCTCTTCATCGAGATTGACGCCCGATTCGTTCTGCAACGAGAACGTGGCTTCCGAGAGCAATTTTCCGGCCGCGCTGCCGGTCACTTCGAGTTCGCGGGTCTTGTTGCCGATCTGGCCGACCATCTGCGAATACGCACCCTGATACGTGGCGGTGCCCCCGTTCAGGGTGTTGGCGGTTTGCAGCGCGCCGAGCAGCAGGGCATTGCGGTTGTCGCCGACCCCGCCGGTGTTGGCGTCGACGGTAAAGCTGTCGCCGGGAGCCGGCGCTCCGCTGATCGCGGTGCTCCAGCCGTTATAGGTAATCGTTTCGCCGGGCGTATACGTCACGCCGGTCGGATTCCCCGTCCCCGTTCCCGTCACGTCGAATGTCGTTGCAGACGTAAACGTGATCGTGACGAGCTGCTGCAGATTGGCGTCAGGGGGCGGCGGCGTGTTTACGCTGCCTGCGCTGATGACACCCGATCCGGTGTTGCCGGTCGTGGCTGCGGTGCGGATGGGCGCGGCGGCCGCGATCAGCCTGGGGTCGCCGATCGCCACGTCAAATCCGGACGCCCCGTTGACGGTCGGGCGGACCAGAAAGCTGTCGCCCGGATTGGGGGCACCGGAGAGGAGGCTCAATTCAACGCCGTCCACGGTCTGCGGAAGAGCGGAAAAAGTAGTGGCGGTGTTGTCGGACAGCCGGGTCAGCGTGTAATTGGCGCCGTCGTACCGCAGACGGTAATCGCTGGTGGTCAGCGCATTGGCGTCGCCGATGCTGGCGGTAACGACGGCCGTACCGCTATTGCCCGCATGGGCGTTCACCACCGGTGAAGCGAGCGTGAACAGGTCGCCTCCCAGGTTACCGTTGAGATCCTGGCCAAGGCGGTGCTGTGCATTGATCGTGCCGGCCAGGCCGATGGCAACCCGCCCGAGGGCGTTCTGCGCCGGCTCCAGCGTCTTGCTGCGGAACTCGATCAGGCCGCCCAGCTTGCCGCCCACGATCCCCGATTCGCCCATGATCACCAGGTCGCCGTTGCGGGTCTGGTAGGCAACCTCGATTTTCTCGGGGTTGGTGGGGGAAGCCATGTTGCCGAGTTTGAACGTGGCCACGCCCACCACCAGCGGCTGGCCGTTGCCGATGAAAACGTTGTAGCCGTCGTCACCCTGCTTGACGACCGTCGCCTTGATTTCCTTGTTCAGATCCAGTACCAGCCTGTCGCGCTGATCGAGCAGATCGTTGGGCGGCTGCCCGGCCGCGCGCTGGGCCTTGCCGATGGCGTCGTTCAGGCTCGCGATCTGGTCGGCGTAGGTGTTGATGACGCTGACGCTCGACAGCACCTGGCTGTTGACGCCCTGCTCGATTTCGTCGAGTCGGCCGGCCAGGCTCTGGAAGCGGGACGCCAGCGTTTCGGCCGACGACAAGGCGGCCTGGCGCGAGGGCAAGGACGCCGGATTCGAGGCCAGTTCCTGGATTCCGCTGAAAAACTCCTGCAGCACAGGCGACAGCCCGGAAGCCGGATCGGCCAGCAGGTTGTCGATCTGCCTGATCTGCGCGTAATAGCTGTCAAGCCCGCTCTTCGATGTCTGGGCAGACTGCACCTGATTGCCCAGATATTCGTTGTAGATGCGCTTGACCGTGGAAATCTCGGTGCCCTGCCCGAGGAAGCCAAAGCCGAAATTCTGTGGCAGGGCCGCCCCCTGCACCACCACCTGGCGGTTATAACCCGGCGTCGAGGCATTCGCGATGTTGTGGCCGGCCGTGCCGAGTCCTACCTGCGCGGCGGCGAGGGCGCTCTGACCGATACTGAGAATGTTGGTGGCCATCTATCTGTGCACGGGGTGGTTTCGGGAAAAGGGAATTGCGGCTCTCACCAGGTGAATCGGTGGGGTCGCCGGATTCTTGAGCCGGCAGGATCAGACCTGGTCAAATTGTTTAATCACGCCCATCAGCTTGCGGGCGTAGCTCGGGTCGGTGGCATAGCCGGCCTGCTGCAGGCCATGGGCAAAGCCGGCGGCATCCCGCCCCTGCGCAATGACGTTCTGGTAGCGCGCGTTGCCGCGCAGCAGATTGGCGTAGTCGCGGAAGGAATCGGCGTAGGAGTCGTAGGCGCGGAAACTGTCCACCTGCTTCCGCGGATTGCCGTCGACGTATTCGGTGGTGACGATGTCGACCGTTTTGCCGGTCCAGCCGCCGCTGGCCTTGATGCCGAACAGGTTGTGGCTGTTCCGGCCGTCGGCGCCGCGGATTTCAGCCTTGCCCCAGCCGGTTTCCAGTGCCGCCTGCCCCAGCATGAAGCGTGCGGGAATGCCGGTCGTGGCGCTCGCCGCCTGGGCGTGCGGCAGCAGGCGCTGCACGAAGGATTCAACGTGCGCAGGGACATCCCCGCCGCGAGCGGGGACCGCCGGCGTCGCCTGACCTGGGGCATACGACTCCACACGCGCTTTAGCGTGTAGTGGATCGGAGTACCCAAAAAGGGCATCGAGATCCCCTTGTGGGGCATTCAACGGGAAGCCCTGGGCAGCAGACTCGCCGGCAGGCGCCACGCCCTCGCCCTGAACCGGCACCGCCAGCGCGCCGGACAGCTGGCGCACCATCACCTCGGCCAGGCCGATGCCGCGACTGGCGAGCTTCTGCGTCAGCTGCTGGTCGAGCATCGAGGTGTACATGCGAGTCTGTTCGCTGTCGAACATGCCGTCCTGCGGGGTCGCCTCGCGCATGCTCTTCATCAGCATGTTCATGAACACTGCCTCGAACTGCTGCGCCGCTGCCTTCAGCGCCTCGGGCGAGGATTGCTTCGCTTCCAGCTTGAGCTGGTTGACACCCTGGACGTCGAGCGCGAATTTGGAAGAGAGATCGGCGCCGCGAATCATGCGGACATTCCAACCATTAACCACAGAGGCACAGAGGCACAGAGGTTCTTGGTGCGGCGCTTGTGCATGTCTTCAACGACGACAACGGAAACGGTTTTCTCTGTGCCTCTGTGCCTCTGTGGTGAGCGGTTTTTATCTCTGTTCATCAAATCACCTCCAGCTCGGCGCGCAATGCGCCCGATGCCTTCAGGGCCTGCAGGATCGCCAGCAGATCCTGCGGCGTGGCGCCGATGGAATTCAGTGCCTTCACCACGTCGGCGAGCGAAGCGCTGTTCCTGAGCAGCATCACCTCGCCCGGCTGCTGGCGGATTTCGATCCGCGACTGCGAGGTGACCACCGTCTCGCCCTTGGAGAACGGCGCAGGCTGGCTGATGACCGGCTGCGTATTGATGATCACCGACAGATTGCCGTGCGACACCGCGCTGGGATCGAGCATGACCGCCTGGTTCATCACCACCGATCCGGTACGTGCATTGATGATGACCAAGGCCCGTCCCTGTGCCGGGTCGACGTCGAGGCTTTCGATCGCGCCCAGGAACGCCACGCGCGCATCGTCACCCACCGGCGTCTTCACCTGGATCACGCGGCCGTTCAGCGCGCGCGCGATGCCCTGGCCGAAATGCGCATTCACCGCGTCGACCACGCGGCTGGCGGTGGTGAAGTCGCTCTGCCGCAGTTCCAGGTTGATGCTGCCGGATTCGCCCAGCGCGGTGGCCACGCTGCGCTCGACGGTCGCGCCGCCCGGAATGCGGCCGACGGAAAGATGGTTGATCTGCGCCTTGCTGCCGCCGGCCGAGGCGCCGGCGCCGCTGACCGCCAGGTTGCCCTGCGCCATCGCGTAGACCAGTCCGTCGGCGCCTTTCAGCGGCGTCATCACCAGGGTGCCGCCGCGCAGGCTCTTGGCGTTGCCGACCGACGACACCGTGATGTCGATGCCCTGCCCGGCCTGGGCGAACGGCGGCAGGTCGGCCGTCACCATCACCGCAGCGACGTTCTTCAGTTGCATGTTGGTGCCGGGCGGCAGGTTGACGCCCATCTGCGTCAGCATGTTGGTGACGCTCCGCACCGTGAACGGCGTCTGCGTGGTCTGGTCGCCGCTGCCGTCGAGGCCCACCACCAGGCCGTAGCCGATCAACTGGTTGACGCGCACGCCCTGAATGGCGGCGATGTCCTTGATGCGTTCGGCCTGCGCGATGCCGGGAAGGGTCAGCAGGGCCAGCAGAAGCAGACGTGGAATGGTCATCGTGCCCACCGTTTATTCAAAAGACTGAACCACAGAGGCACAGAGGCACAGAGGGAACAATGGATTGTTTCGCGTTCGCGCATCACCCATCGGGCGATTGCCAGCGCAACGACACCTCATATCTTTTGCAATCATCTCTGTGCCTCTGTGTCTCTGTGGTGAAGAATTCGGATTTATAAAGGAATGAAACTCAGGAAGAAACGCGCCAGCCAGCTCATCACTTCGGCCGAGTCGAACTTGGCGCTGGTGCGGTATTCGATGCGCGCATCGGCCACCTTGGCCGACGACACGGTATTGCCCGCCTGGATGGTGTCGGGCTGCACCACGCCCGACAGGCGGATGTATTCGGTGCCCTTGTCGAGCGCGATCTGCTTTTCGCCGGCGACGATCAGGTTGCCGTTGGGCAGCACTTCGATGACGGTGACGCTGACGCTGCCGCTGAAGGTGTTGCTGGAATCGAGCGCGGATTTGTCGGCGTACTCATTGGACGCTTCGGCATTCACCCCCATCCCCTGAAGCGCTTTGAGCGGCAGGCCCGCAACGGCACTGATCGACGAATCGACGGCGCTGGTCTTCGATCCATTGGACGACGCCTGCTTGCCGGCCTGGGTCTTTTCGTTGATGACGATGGTGAGCACGTCGCCGACGTGGCGCGCGCGCCGGTCCTCGAACAGCGGGCGGTAGGCCGCCGCCTGATAGATGGCGCCGTTGGCGGCAACCTGCGCGGGCTGCGCCCGCGGGCGCGCCGTGGTGGGATGCTCGACGATGGACGACGGCGTGGTGCCGCAGCCCGCCAGCCCCAGCAGGACGCCCATCAATCCGATGACGCGCATCAGGTTCGCGGACACCCTTAAAAACTCATATTCCGTCATTCCAGCGAAAGCCGGAATCCAGTGTTTTAAAAGAACTGGACACCGGCTCTCGCCGGTGTGACAAGTTTCAAGGGGCGCATTCATGGCAAGCCTCACAGCTGGGTCAGGCGCTGCAGCATCTGGTCGGATGTCTGGATCGCCTTGCTGTTGATCTCGTACGCGCGCTGGGTCTGGATCATGTTGACCAGCTCCTCCACCACGTTGACGTTCGAGGTTTCGACGTAGCCCTGATTGAGCAGGCCGGCGCCGTTGCTGCCGGGCGCGTTGGCGCTCGGCGTACCCGACGCGGCGGTCTCGGCGTAGAGGTTTTCGCCCAGGCTCTGCAGGCCGGCCGGGTTGACGAACATCGCCAGTTGCAGGGTGCCGATGGTCACCGGCGTGGCCGATCCCGCCTGCGTCACCGACACCGTGCCGTCGCGCGCGATGGTCAGGGTTTGCGTGTCGGCAGGAATGGTGATGGCGGGCTGCACCGCATAGCCGCTGGAGGTGACCAGTTGGCCGTTGGCGTCGGCCTGGAACGAGCCGTCGCGGGTGTAGGAGGTGGTGCCGTCGGGCATCAGCACCTGGAAAAAGCCGTTGCCCTGGATCGCCACGTCCTTGGCGTTGCCGGTCTGCTGCAGATTGCCCTGGGTAAAGATGCGCTCGGTGGCGACCGGCTTCACCCCGGTGCCGATCTGCAGGCCGGACGGCAGCTGCGTCTGCTCGGACGACTGCGCGCCGGGCTGGCGGATGGTCTGGTACAGCAGGTCCTCGAACACCGCGCGCGCGCGCTTGAAGCCGCTGGTGCTGACGTTGGCGAGGTTGTTGGAAATCACGTCCATCTGCGTCTGCTGCGCATCCAGACCGGTCTTGGCAATCCACAGTGAGCGAATCATGTCGGCTCCTTAATTAAAGCGTTTAAACCACTAACCACAGAGACACAGAGGCACAGAGAAATTCAGGAATTCGCTTCCTGCCATACGGCCAAACCTGTTTCCTATGGATGTTCATCTCTGTGCCTCTGTGCCTCTGTGGTGAAAAGGTTTTCAACTCATGCTCAGCAGCTGCGCTGCCTTGCCGTCGTTGTTCTCGGCGTTTTGCAGCAGTTTCATCTGCATGTCGAACTGGCGCGCCAGCGAGATCATGTTGACCATTTCGTCGACGACGTTGACGTTGGAGGACTCCAGCGCGCCGCTGATCAGCGTCACCTTGGGGTCGGCGTCGGCCGCATTGCCGTCCTTCAGACGGAACAGGCCGTCGTCGCCGCGCACCAGATCGCTCGCGGGCGGGTTCACCAGCTTCAGACGCCCGACCGAGGTGAGCCCGGTGGCTGCGGAGCCGTCGGGCACCAGGGAAATCGTGCCGTCCTTCGCCAGCGCGATGTTGCGCCCGGGCGGAATCGCCAGCGGGCCGCCGTCTCCCATCACGGTGAGGCCGTCGCGCGTCAACAGCACGCCGTTCTCGTCCGTCTTCAAACTGCCGTTGCGGGTGTAGGCCTCGGTGCCGTCCCCGGCTTGCACCGCGATCCAGCCGTCGCCCTGCACCGCCACGTCGAGCTCGCGCCCGGTGTGCTGGATCGCGCCGCCGCGGAAATCGCTGCCGGTGGTGGAATCGACCACGAAGGCGCGGGTGGGCAGGATCGCGCCCTGCACCGGCACCGCGCGAAACTGGTCGATCTGCGCGCGAAAACCCGTGGTCGTGGCGTTCGCCAGGTTGTGCGAAGTGGTCGCCTGCTGTTCCAGGATGTACTTCGCGCCGGTCATGGCGGTGTAGATGAGACGGTCCATGCGGGCTCCTAAATCCTGAAAACCGCTTTGAACCACAGAGACACAGAGGCACGGAGAAAAACCGGCGGCTTATTCAACTCTCTTGTTTTTCCCATCGAGGGATCACAAGCCAATCTGTGATCCGCTGCCTTGATGTTCATCTCTGTGCCTCTGTGTCTCTGTGGTGAGCGGTTTTAAATCAAGCTTTCAAACCCTCAACGCAGGTTAACCAGCGTCTGCAGCACCGCATCCTGCGCCTTGATGGTCTGCGCGTTGGCCTGGTACACCCGCTGCGCGGTGATCATGTTGACCAGTTCGGCGGTCAGGTCGACGTTGGAATCTTCCACCGCCGACGACTGCAGCACGCCCAGACTGCCTGAATCGGGCGTGCCCACCAGCGGCGTGCCCGAGGTCGAGGTCTCGGCCCACATGTTGTTGCCCAGTTGCTGCAGGCCGTTGGGATTGGCGAAATTCGCCAGCACCACCTGGCCCAGCACCGCCGACTGGCCGTTGGTATAGCGACCCAGCACCATGCCGTCGGCGCCGATGTTGAAGCCGGCCAGGCGGCCGGAAGTATAGCCGTCCTGGTTCAGCGTGTTGACGCTGAACGCGGAGCCGAACTGGGTGGTGCCGGTGAAATCGAATGTGACGGGAAAGGGCGTGGTCGCGCCCGTTGCCGTGGCCGGCACGTCGACGTCCGGCGTCACCGGCATGGGCGTCGTCAGAACGCCGCCGGTGTTGAAGCTCAGGGTGGCAATCTGGCCCGTCGCGCCGCTACCTATGATCTGCGTGCCGTCACTGGCCGCATACACATCCCAGTCGCCGGACGGCCTTTTCACATAGTAGGTTTGCAGCGTCTGGGCATTGCCCAGGCTGTCGTAGACCGCAACCGCGGTCGAACTGTGGTAGGTGGCCGGGTCGTTCATGTTGAACGGGGTGGTGGTCGAATCGATCGGCGTGCTGCCGGAATCCAGATTGAGCACGGCATTCACTTCGGTGGTGATCTGCGGCACCAGGTCGGCGGTGTTGATGCTCAGGGGCGACGGCGCGCCGGTCGACAGCAGGCCGCTGGAATTCGCCGTGTAGCCGGTCAGCTTGGCGCCGGTCGGATTGACGATGTAGCCCATGCGGTCGAGCTGGAACTGGCCGTTGCGCTGGTAGGTGACCTCGCCGTTGTTGTCCATACGGAAGAAACCGCCGCCGTTGATGGCCAGGTCGAGCGGATTGTTGGTCGCCGTGATGTTGCCCTGGGTGAATTGCTGGGCCACCTGCGCCACCTTGGTGCCGATGCCGACGCCGGAGCCGCCGGCCCCGGTGAGCGAGTTGGCATAGACGTCGGCAAACTGCGTCTGCGACTGCTTGAACCCCACGGTGCCGGCATTGGAAACGTTGTTGCCGATGACGTCCAGATTCTTTGCGGCGGCGTTGAGGCCGCTCAGTCCTTGCTGAAAACTCATGTTCTGCTCCTTGTGATGATTGCTGCCGGTTGACCCGCCGGATTCACGTCGCCCCGCTCAGAAAATCTGCCGGATGTCGGCGTAACTCACGTTCTCGTTGCCCGCCAAATTCAGCTGCACGCCCTGACTGCCCTGCGAGACGCTGTTGACCATGCCCAGATGCAGGGCGGTGCTGCCGACCGGCCGGCCGCCCTGGGCGGCGCTGATCCTGAATTGATACTCGCCTGCCGGTGCGGCCGTGCCGCTGTCGGTCAAGCCATCCCAGGCCAGCACGTTCACGCCATCGTCGCGCGGGCCGAGATCGAGGCTGCGCACCTGCGCGCCGGAAGCATCGTGGATGGTCAGCGTGACCGTGTCGGCCGGCCGCGCCAGTTCGAAGCCCATCACATCCTCGAACCGGGCGGGGCTGACGCTGTCGCCAGGCACCAGCACGCCGCGGCCGATCAGGCCGGCGGCCTGCGCCATCTGGTTGGCCCCCAGGCTGGCGGCGAGCGCCTGCAGGCTGCTGTTCACGTTCTCGATGCCCTGCACCGTGCTGAGTTGGGCCATCTGGCTGGTCACCTGCGCGTTGTCGAGCGGGTTCAGCGGGTCCTGGTTCTTCATCTG
>JAJYXA010000332.1 GCA_021791235.1 Pseudomonadota bacterium | reverse complement strand
AAAAAGCCCGGCAAAACCCCAGGGAGGCCAGACTTCTCTTCATGCTCATTCACCCTTGCGGTTGTGGTCGGAAACGGTAAACGCCATGCCCGGCAGTCCGGTGGGATGCGGAGGGAAGGATCGGCTGCCCTCCCAAAAAAGAGCCAGACGAACTGTCTGGCTCCTGTTTTCATGGCGCGGCTGTTCGCTTACATGCCGCCCAGATCGTCGATGGCATCCACCACGATGCCGGTGCCGATGGTAATCATCAGGATATCGCTGGCCACCCGAACGTACTTGTGGCCGGGGGGCGGCACGCCCAGGCTCACCACGACCCGCGGCGGCAGATCGTAGTACACCACGTCGCGCGGCAGCGGCCGCCCCATCTGCCATTTTTTGGCTTGGCCGGGCGGCATGCAGCCATTGTGTTTCTTGGCCAGTCCCGGCGGGCAGCGGCCATGCCGGAAGCTGTCCTGGTAATACTCGCGCACGACAGTGCGCTGATGGTCGTCGAAATGCACGCTCACCCGGACATCGCTCCGGTCATCCCGGCGGTCGCCGTTGCGCGCATCCTGCGCGCCTTTGTCCGGCTTGCCATGGCCCGCCCAGTCCGGCTTGTCGGCAAAAACCGGGCCGGCGACGAAGGTGCCCGTCACGAACAAGGCAAGGGCGATTTTTCTTTGCAGAGGGGTGCGCATGCAGGGTCTCCAGTCACGACTTTTCAGGCTGCTCCCGGGGCACGATCCATAGCCTGGAAGCCACAGCACCGTATCTTAGTGATGGCGCGGCGGTGTGCCAACTCGCATTGGTGCGCAGCAGATGGGGCAACAGAAAAAAGCCGCCTCGAAGAGCGGCTGTGCGCTATTCCATCAGACAAGATGGCTCACATTCCCCCGAGCCGCTTGGCAAACGAAATCGCATACGCCGGGGAGCGGAAAAGCAGGATCGGATCGTTCGTCGGCGCGATGCCGTCGCTCATCACCAGCGGATCGAAGTTTATTTTCTCGCACTCGGCGCCTTTCTGCGGCATGGCCGAAGTAAGGGTCAGCGTGCCCGCCTTGAACTGCTTCCGGTTATCGGGCCAAGCCAGGGTCGGGTTGTCCACAGGATCGCCCGGCTTGCCAACCGAAACCAGCATGTCCCAGCGTACCGGCCCCTTGTGCGTGCGATCGATCAGCGCCTGCTCAAGGAAATTCGCGGGCGCGGTTTTCAGTTCGGCATCGGACAACCGCTTCTCGCCATCCTCCGGCACAAAGCGCCAGCGCACCAGCGTGGTCTTGTTGTGGTGGTCAATGAACTTGAAGGTATGGATCCCGAAAAAAGCGCTGGTCGCGTAGCTGGCCGGCGGATTGTTCTTCGCCAGGAAGGCCGCCTGCGCCAGGCTGTCGGGATGTGTTGCCTGGAACGCCTTGATTTTCTCCGGGTCGGGCTTGCCGGTCGCCGGATCAGGCTTCATCGCGATCATCTGGTCGAGAAACGTGCGGGGCTGACTGGCGCCGAAGACCGGCGTGTTCAGCATCGTCATGTGCTGCAGGTTGCCATCGGGCAGCCTGAACTCCAGCGCCATGCCGCGGGCGTTCCTGGCCGTGTCCGGCACCCTGGGGTTGCCGCCGGCCAGGGAAAAGCGCGCCACGACCGGGATGGGCTTCCCCGTAAACAATAGCGAACGCGAATAGGCTGCAGCCCCGGGTGATCCGACGAACTCGCCCACCGCACAGGTCCCCTTGGTGTGATTGCGGCGTTCGCCCGGCGTGACGCCGAACGTGCCCTCGATCGCCGTGACCACCTGATCGGCGGTCACCGCCTCCTGTGCCGCGTTGGCCAGCGGCACGCCGAGCGCCAGCGCGCCGGCGAGAAGCCATTGCCGCGATTTGATCTTCTGCATCCTCATTCCTCTCATTTGTTGGACTTGGGTTATGTCAATGACGCCTGACTTGCCTTGGACACTGACTGGCTTCGCCCTGAATGGTGCAGCGTACTTTCGTACTGGATGGCAACCGAGAACGACAGCACCATCCCGAAGACACGAGCGATGCAATGCTTCGACAGCTTCAAGCGTCTGCCAGTCGAATGGTTGGAATTGACCAGTAAGGTCCCGGGCGGACGTTCACCCGTGGTAGTACGTCCCGGTTCGCGTGCGGAGGCATGCGAACCGCGTGCGATACCGCCGGCGGTGCAGCCCTTACTCGATCAGGGTCGGGTAGAGCCTGGCTGCGACCACGACGAAGACGACGAACACTGCTCCAAGCACCGTGAAGTTCATCAGCAGACTGTGCGCCCCCTGCCCACCCTCGATCATCAGCATGCGCAGGGCATCGACCAGATAGGTCAGCGGGTTCGCCCGGGCCACGGCCCGCAGCCATTCGGGCATCAACGACAGCGGGTAGATGGCATTGCTGGCAAAGAAGAGCGGCATGGTGAGCACCTGTCCAACGCCCATGAAACGCTCGCGCGTCTTGACGATGCAGGCGATGATGAGGGAAAACGTCGAGAAGACCGCCGCCCCGAGCACGACGGCGGCGAGGACGCCGGCCACGGCGGCCGGCTCGGTGCGGAGGGGAATATGCATCGCAAAGGCGATGACGTAGATGATCGCCGCCTGCAGCAGGCCCCGGAACCCCGCCGCAATGGCCTTGCCGAACACCAGCGCGCCGCGCGGGCTTGGGCTTACCAGCAATTTGTGGATGACGCCCAGGTCGCGTTCCCAGATGACCGCGATGCCATAGAAGATGGCTGCGAACAGCACACTCTGCGCGAGGATGCCGGGCGTCATGAAGGCGAGGTAGCCGATATTGCCGGTGGGGATCCCGCGCACCTGGCTGAATACCTGGCCGAAGACGGCCAGCCACAGCACCGGCTGCACCGCGCGGGAGACCAGTTCCGTCGGGTCGCGCAAGAGCTTTTTCAGCTCCACCTGCGCAATCGCCAGGCTCTTGGCGAGGAAATCCAGCGGCGCGATCATCCGAGGCGCTTCGCGGTCATGCGAGCCTGCCGGGCTTCGCGGTAGCCGCCCCCGTCCTCGATGCTGCCGCCGCTGAAATAGGCGAACACATCGGTCATCGTCGCGCCATCGCCCACGGCATGCTTCAGCTGCGCAGGACTGCCGGACGCCGCCAGCCTGCCCTGGTGCAGGATCGCCACCGCATCGCAGAGTTCATCGACTTCGTCCATGACATGCGTCGTCATCAGGATGGTCATGCCGTGCTCCTGGTTCAGCGCCCGCAAGCGGTCCCACACACTCAGACAGGCCATCGGATCGAGCCCGATCGTCGGCTCGTCCAGAAACAGGATCGCCGGCCGGTGCAGCATCGCCTGCGCCAGCTCGAGCCGTCGAATCATGCCGCCGGAGTACTTTTTCACGAGCAGACGCGCCGAATCCGTCAGCCCCATGTAACGCAGTGCCTCCGCGACGCGCGGCTTCAGCTCCGCCCGGGGAATGCCGTACAGCCGGGCGGACAGCGTGAGATTCTCGATGCCGGTGAGTGCGCCGTCGGCCGAAAGCAGTTGCGGCACATAGCCGATCCGTTTCCTGATCTCGGCAGGCGCCTGCACGATGTCGAAGCCGGCGACACGCGCCGTCCCCTCCGACGGCTGCATGAGCGTGGTCAGCATCTTGATGAGGGTGCTTTTCCCTGCGCCGTTGGGTCCGAGCAGGCCGAAGATTCCGCCGTAGGGCACCACCAGGTTCACCCGGTCGACCGCGGTGAATGCGCCGAAGCGGCGGGTCAGGTGGAAGGTCTCGATGGCGCGATCACCGGCTGCGTGCTGCGCGGCGTTTGCTGCATCGGTCATGACACTGGATTCCCTCTCATCGCCACCGCATTCAAACAGGACCGGCCAGCCCCCGCACAGCAACCCCCGCCAGCGCCAGCACCCCACACGGCACCCATACCCAACGCATCTCGGAGCGCAGTACATGGAGGCCGCGCCGCGAGAAAAGTTCGGACGGGCGCAGCGGCGACACCTCGATCACCCGCCACGGCAGGAAATACCGCCGGCTGGAAAACGGCGCAAAGAGCGCGATGCCGAGCCCGCCGTTGGTCAGCGCATCCAGCAGCCCGTGCGACGCAGCGCTCGGCAGCAACACCCAAAACGCGGTCGGCACCTCCACCCCCAGTGCCGGCGCGAGCAGCGCACCCACGTCGGCCAGCGCCACGGCAAACGGCAGCGAATGCGTGATACCGCGATGGCCGAACGGATGATCGTAGGGAATGCCCAGCCACAATCCCAGCGCGTCGAGGTCGGGCAGCACCGCGCAGACCAGCGCCAGCGCCATGAGCCCCGGCGGCACGATGTCCGGGCCCAGCGCCACGCTCAGCGCCAGCGGCACGGCAAGATGGGAAAGCGGCGTCGCCAAGCCCGTCACCCCCGCCTGGCGTCAGCCGGACGAGTGCGGATTACGGCTTGCGCCCGGGTTCGGCGCAGCGGATGATCGCCGCGTTGGTCTTCAGCTTCAGGCAGCGGCGCATGTCGCGTCCCTGCCGCCGCGCCGGCTTGCTCGGGGCCATCTGATCCTGGGCCTGTGCCATGGCCGGCGCCGCAGTGGTTTCAGCCGGCGTGGCGACCGCGCCCGGCTCGGTGTCCTGCCCCATTGCAACACCCGCCGCGCACAGCAGCGGCAGCAGCATCAACCCGATTTTCATTTTCATAAGGCCTCCTTGAATACGTGATGATCGCGCATGCCGGAAACGCGTGCCGGCACAGTCATGCCCTTCCATGGTAATCGGAACCCGCTCCGCTCACCGCTCACCGCTCACCGCTCACCGCTCACCACTCACCACAGTCAGGCAGACCAGACAGACAAGCAGGATCTTGACGAATTTCGGCATTCCCTCGAATGGTGTCCCGGTTCGCTATTTCGCACTGCCGGCCGGATAGCCCACGGTTTGCGCGAGAATGATGCGCTGATGCTGCCCCAGCCCGAGGGCGGCGCCCAGCGCCTCGCGATCGACCAGACCACGCACCACCACCGCCAGGTCGGCCGACGCGCAATAGAGATACACGTTCTGGGCGATGAAACCGGCGTCGGCGGCGCTGTAGAACGCCTTGTCTTCGGCGCTGGCCCCGCTCATCCGGTCGAGGTCCGCCACGTACACCAGGTTCACCGGCGCGGTCGCCACGAAGTCCTGCACGCCCGTCAGGGGGCGGATGTCGCCCGCGACAACCTGCTTCAAGGTATGCGTCGGCGGATCGTAGCGATACGCGCCGTCTGCCGTCGCCACGTACACGTCGATCTCGCGCCAGTCATGCGCGGAAGGCGCGGTGCGTGCGCCCGTGTCAGGCCGGTTCACGCCGCCTGCCGCCCACAGCAGGTTCGACAGCACCTGCGGCGGCAGCGCCCTGCCATCGAACTCCCGCGACGAATGCCGTGCCTTCAGCGCCCGCATCAGGGGTATGCCACCCACCGTCTCGGGCGACGGCAGCCTGATCGCGCCGGTTTCCTGCGCCAATCCCGTTCCCATCGTGCTCATCATCAATATCCCCGCGATTTGCCAGATCCCCATGGCCGTTTTCTCCCCGGCGAAAACAAACTGCTCATTTCAATCTAGCTGCGCGTCGACACGGAGCAAGCCGCATCCGGATAAAACCGCCTATTTTTAAAGTCGATCGACACGCAAGGAGAACGACGATGGCTGTTGTGAATATTGGTCACTACTACGCCGAGTGGATGCCCTCCGGCTCGCCCGACAAATCCGGCCGCGGACGCATCATCCTGCGCAGCGCAACGCGCCTGACCGAGCTGTTCCGCCTGACCAACCTGGGTTCGGAGGACTATCGCAACCTGCTCCACATGCTGCAGACCGAAAAACCGGTGTTCTGGGACACCGAGGCGGGCTGGCTGCGCACCGCGCATCCGCAGATGCACGATGCCGAGCCGGTAGGGGAACAGGAAGGCAACTAGGAAGCAGATGGTCCGACCCATCCGGCCAAGGCAATCAGGTTGCGCGTGTGCCCTTGCAGTCCGGGTATCGCGTGCAGCCCCAAAATACCTGACCTGCATTCGCGCCGCGCCTGGCTTTGCGCTTCACCATCCGGCTCTGGCATTCCGGGCAGAACGGCGCGCCGGTCGTCATCACGCTCAATGGGTCCCGGAAAATCCTGGCGGGCGGCACGCTCACGCCGCGAATCAGCGCATGCAGGGCCTTGCCATCCATCAGTTCGACATTCCTGCCGCGGGCAAACGCCTGGGCCTCCTCCGTAAACACGCCGGACGTCACCACGAACCCGCCGGTTGCGCCCTTCGCAGCCATCACCCCGTAGAGTTCGCGCACCGTGTTCACCCCCACCTTGAGGGCACGCCACTGCTTGCATTGCACCAGGAAGGTCTCGCCTTTCATTTTGAGCACCAGATCGACCCCGCCACCCCCCGTCCCGGTCACCGCGTAGCCCTTGCGCAGGAAGGCTTCGCCCACCAGGGCCTCGAACTGCCGCCAGCTCATGGCGTTGAGCGCCCCCTGGTCCGGGCTGCCCGCCACCTGCGCATGCAGCGCGCGGCGCGTGTAGCGCCCATAGGCCGACACGGCAGCCCCCACCAGGAAAACGAACGGCAGCACATACTGGCCCACGTAGGCCAGCGTTTTGAAACGCATCTGGCCGACGAATTCGGCCATCTTCCCGGGCTGGACGACCGCCGTCACTTCGCTGGCAGCCACGCTGTGCAGCCCGACATACGCGGCAACCGCGAGCAGCACGCCCGCCCACCAGGGCAGCTTGCTGCTCAGTTCGATCCCGTCTTCAACAGGGCTTGGTTTGCGGCGTGCCAATCGATCGTCCCGTCAGGTTGAACATGGTGCGAGGGGTTCTATTTCAGCAAGCGGTCCCATTCCTCGATCGGGATCGGCTTGCTGAACAGAAACCCCTGATAGGCCAGGCAGGCATTCTGCAACAGAAAATCCCGTTGCGCCTGGGTTTCCACCCCTTCGGCGATCACCTGCAAACCCAGCGACTGGCTCATGGCCATGATGGCCCGCACGATGGCGGCATCGTTCTGGTCCTCCGTCACGTCGCGGACGAAGGATTGATCGATCTTCACCTGGTCCAGCGGCAGGCGCTTGAGGTAGGAGAGGGACGAGTAGCCGGTGCCGAAATCATCCAGGCAGAAACGCACCCCCAGCGCATTGAGTTGCTGCATCCGGCTGATCACCGCATCGATGTTTTCGAGCACCACGCTCTCCGTCAGCTCGAGCTTGAGCCGGGCCGGATCGATGCCGCTCGAATCCAGGCTGTGGTGCACCGTGGCCACGAAATCGGGCTGGTGGAATTGCCGGGCACTGACATTGACCGCCATCTGCAGGGGCCGGGTGCGTGGATCGCGCTCCCAGGCCTTGAGCTGGGCGCAGGCCGTATCCAGCACCCACTGGCCGATGGGCAGGATGAGCCCGGTCTCCTCGGCCAGCGGAATGAACTCGGCCGGAGAAATCAGCGGCTGGTTCGCCGGCAACCAGCGCAGCAGGGCCTCGGCTCCGATCAGTTCGCCGTCCTGATTGATCTGCGGCTGGTAGTAGAGCCGGAACTCGTCCTTGTCCAGGGCCTGGCGCAGCGCCGCCTCCATCCCCATGCGCGAGTCGATGGCCGCCTGCATGGCCGGGTTGAAGAAGCGCACCGCGTTGCGTCCGGCACCCTTGGCCTGGTACAGGGCCACGTCGGCCTGCTTCAGCAGCATGTCGACCGATGCGTCCTGCCCCTGGAACAGGGTCAGACCGATGCTGGTGGTACCGTAATACTGGGTTTCGTTGATGGTCAGCGAATAGGGCTGGTTGAGTTCGAAGCGCACCTTCTCGGCGATGATCTCCGCCTGGTTGGCCGCGTGCCGTTCATCCTGGCCCAGGCCTTCCAGCACCACCACGAATTCATCGCCGCCCAGGCGGCACACGACATCCTCCTGGCGCATGTGGGTGACCAGGCGCTGGGCCACCTCGACCAGCAGCCGGTCGCCGACATCATGGCCCTGCGTGTCGTTGAGGGTCTTGAACTGATCCAGATCGAGGATCAGCAGCGCGCCGAACTCGCCGCTGCGCTGACTGGCGCTCAGGGCCTGGCCCAGCCGATCCATCAGCAGCCGGCGGTTGGGCAGCCGGGTAAGCGCGTCGAAATAGGCCAGGTTGCGGATCTGCTCCTCCACCCCCTTGCGCTCGGTGATGTCGCGCACCAGACCCAGCACATACGCCTGCCCGGAAAACTCAAAATAATTGGCATTGATTTCCACCGGGAAGGAACTGCCGTCGGCGGCCTTGTGCCGACTCTCGAATGTCATCGTCTTCTGGATCTTGAGCTGCTCCCAGAAAGCCTGCCACTGTTCCGGCTGCGTCACGTCGCCATCGATATCGATCACCCGCATTTTCAGGAGCGCCTCACGCGGGCGTCCAAGCGCCCGGGACGCCTCGTCGTTCACGTAATGAAAGCAGCCCTGCTCGTCGGCCAGGTAGGCGGCTTCCGTCACATGGTTCAGCGCGAAACTCACCAAGGCCAACTGCTGGCTTGCACGTTCGCGTTCGGTAATGTCGCGCGCGATGCCGAGCACACCGAGCACCTTTCCGTGCCGGTCGCGCAGGGGGGTCTTGATGGTTTCGAGCAAGGCACGGCGGCCATCGTCGGCGAACGTGACCCACTCCTCGTTCCTGACCGGATGTCCGGCCGCCATCGCCTCGCGGTCCTTCTGGCGAAAAAAGCGCGCGAGTTCGGGTTCGACATAATCAAAATCGGTCTTGCCCAGAATGTCCGCCTCGCGCGCGCCGAAAAGACGTTCGAAGGCCGGATTGCACATCTGGAAGGCCCCGTCTGCATTCTTGAGCCATACGAGGTCCGGAAAGGAATGGAGAATGAGCTGCTTTTGCTGCTCGCTTTCCTCCAGATCGCGGGTCACGGTTTTCAGCTGGTCATGCTCCCACAACAGCGCACTTTGCTTGAGCATCGCCAGGATGACGACGACGAACGCGCCGAGGTAGACCGTGTAACTGACGGCCTGGGGCACGCCTTGATGAGGGTCGGCCAGGACGACCGCAATGCCGGAAAACACCACCGCCACCAGCGGCAGCAGACGCAGGAAGCCTTCGCACCAGCGCTCCCACAGGACATTGCGGGAAGGCTCGATATGCCAGGTCAGCATCGCCAGCCCCATCCCTGCCACCGAGAAGGAAAACAGGCTGTTGAACCAGGTCCCGTCGATGGTCGTGCCATCCAGCGCCATCAAATTCCAGATCATCCAGCAAATACCCGTGACCCCCAGGGACACCAGGAACATCCCGTAGCGCCAGGAAAATTTCAGGCGCAGGGTCGGCACCGCAATCAGGCCGATGCAGGCCGCCGTGAACAGGCTGACCGGGTACGCCACCAGCACGGCCAGGGGCAGCAACGCGGTATCCCCGCGCCGGGGCAGATACAGCACCAGAACCAGGGTCAGCGCAGCGATGGCCAGGGTTGCGGCATCCAGCAGCAGGGTCTTGCGCTGGACACGGTCAGCCAGCCGGAATACCTCGATCAGCAGCCCTGCCGCGACAGCGGGCCCTAGCCACAGATAGAACAGATCGGACGGCGACGGAAACCCGCTGTAGCCGACTGCCGTTTGCACGTCCCAGATGATCTGGCCAGCCGCGTAAGCCGTCAGGCCGACCGCCATCCAGCGCAGGCCCCGTGCGCTTTCGGCCGGCGCCGAACGCAGGCCGAGCCAGGCCAAAACCGCCGCCATGACGGTGCCTGACGTCCAGTGCAGATTGTCGAAGAAGCGGACCCAATGCACATCCTGCGCGAAACGGATGCCCACCACGCCGGCCAGAAGACCGGTCACGCCCGCGATCAGCACCAGCCGCGCAGGAGACAACGCGTTGGCCCGGCTATCCCGACTCGTCAATTCAGCATTCCCCCAATTCCTGTGGCGGCAAGCCACTCCGCCACTTCCCGCATCGTGTTGCGATTCAGCATCGCTATTTGTTCTGGATCCCTGCCTGTCCCGGCGCCGCGCAGCCGGCAAGTGCAAGATTAACGGATAAAACCATTCCGTGTGCAGGGTAATTCGATCCCGGATGGGACAGGCGGGAGAAGCGGGATGTCTTGCGTCGCGACCGGACCGCAGCCAACGGCGTGTATTCAGCCAGGTTCGTTTTTGGCGAGGCGGTCACGGTGCCGGCTCAGCAGATGCATCGCGGCAGCGATGAGCACGATCGCGAGGAACAGCGCGTAGGGCGCGAACTGGTTGACGGTTGCCGCCCATACGTTGAGCTCGTTCAGCAGCAGCGCCCAGACGCCGATGGCGACATAGGTCGATGTCAGCACGACGGCCAGATTCACCCAGGGGCGCAGGCCGATCAGAAATCCGATGATCGCCCCCACTACCGGGCCGGTCATCCAGAACGGGGCAAACACGAAAACAAACAGACCGGCGATGCCGAACTTTCGCACCATTCCACCGCGGGACTCTGCGGCACGGTGGATGCGCGTGATGAAAGGCTGCAGCGTTCGCAGCTTGATCAGTTGCCGCGTGCTCAGCACGAATAGCGGGTAGATCACGAGAACCTGGATGGTCTCGATCAGGATGTTGAGAGGCACCACGTGGGCATGATCGAAACCGTTCGCATAGCCGAAGGACATCCCTGCTTCGCGGCCGATGATCAGGTTCAGCCCGGTCATGATCGCGTAGGGAAGAACGCTGTCCGGAAACAGGTGCCAACCGATCCCGAACGCCAGCAGCATCAGGCCGGTCAGCGCCAGGCCGACGCCAAGGAGCCGGCCTTCGGTGCTGGAAAAAAGCGTTTCATGCATGCGGGGTCCCCGGTCTATCCGGATATGCGGGCAACTGTGCCGGAGTCCGATTATCGCTCGGAGCTACTCAGGTTTCCTGAGGACGTAGCGTCCGGTCTTCTTGCCGCCGACCTTCTCGACCAGTCTTGCCTCCAGCAGCGGATGGAGCAGATCCATCGCGCCCTGGCGCGAAACACCCAGGGCGGCCCAGATTTCCGCAGGAGCCAGGCTGTGGTGATCGCGCAGCAGGTTGAGCAACTGCTCCTGTTTGGGCCGCAGCACCAGCTTGGCCGGCGCATTCACGCTAAACGTCTGCACCCGCAGCCATGCCCGTTCCAGCGTCTGCCGCAGCCCTTCCGCGCAATACTCCAGCCAGCGGGTCATATCCTCGCCCGCCTTGCGCACCGCATCCAGTTCCTTGTAATAGCGCGGCCGATCTTCCCAGTAGAACTCGTCAACGGAAAAAATGTGGTGCGTATCGAAGCCGCGTCGATACAGTTCCCACAAGGCCAACGCCCGGCCCGTTCGCCCGTTGCCGTCGGCAAATGGATGGATCGTCTCAAACCGGTGATGCAGGATGGCCGAGCTCAATACCGGCGAAAGCTTCGTCGATTCCTTGTTCCACCATTCGAGCAATTCGAACATCAGCCCGGACACCTCCAGCGGAGGCGGCGGCACAAAAAGGCCCACCCGAACCGCGATCGTCCGATACCGCCCTGCCTCCCCCTGATCCATCACCTTGTCCGCCAGGATGCGGTGCAGTTCAAGGACATGATCATGGCCGATGCGCTTGAGCGAAGTGCGCTTTTCCACATAACGCAATCCGGCAAAATAATTGACCACCTCGCGTCTTGCACGCTCGCCAGAGACGGTTAGTTCGCGCCCCTCCTCCACTGCCTGCACCTGCTCCAGCGTAAGCGGATTGCCCTCGATCGCAGTTGAAGCATGGACATTCCGCGTGCGCGTATCTTTTTGCAGCGCCGGGATCCAGGTCAACTCGACAGCCGCTCCCAGAATCCGCTCCCGCAAAGCGGCAATCACTTCCACCTGCGAAAGCAGGCTCGGCGTAATGGTGAATCGGGGTTGATAGGCCATGCGATAAGTAAACTGTAAGTCAAGTCATGAGTCAAGCTGGTGTGGAGGTTCCATCGTTCTCCCTGGAACATCGTTTGGATGCGTGGGCGCAAATCGAGCGCCCGCCCAAACAACTCGTCCGCCAGTGCCCCAGACAGCCGTCGCGTCCTGCTGCAGGCCGCGCTACAAGGCCCGGCCGCTGCGGATCACGCCCACCGCGATACCTTCGATGACCAGTTCCTGGCGCGTGAGATCGACCTCGATCGGCGCGAAGTCGGGGTTTTCCGGCAGCAGCTGCACGGTGTGGCCGCGCTTCCTGAAGCGCTTCACCGTGACCTCGTCGCCGATGCGCGCCACCACCACCTGCCCGGCCTTGGCCTCGGCGCTGCGATGCACAGCGAGCAGGTCGCCGTCCAGGATGCCGGCGTCCTTCATGCTCATGCCGTGCACCTTGAGCAGGTAGTCCGCGCGCGGCGAAAACATCGCGGCGTCGAGCTGGTAATGCCGCTCGATGTTCTCCTGCGCCAGGATCGGGCTGCCTGCGGCCACCTGGCCGACGAGCGGCAGGCCGCCCCCGCCCTTCAGCCGGATGCCGCGTGAGGTCCCCGGCACCAGGTCCAGCACGCCCTTCTTCGCCAGCACCTTGAGATGCGCTTCGGCCGCGTTGGGCGAACTGAAGCCGAAGCGCTGTGCAATCTCGGCGCGCGTCGGCGGCAGGCCGGTGGTCTCGATCCACTCCCGGATGAGGTTCAGGATTTCTTCCTGGCGGCTGGTCAGATCTTTCATGGGGCTTCCTCAAAATACTGTATGCATGTACAGTTGTATGTGTGTACAGTATAAATACCGAATCCGGAAAACGCCACTGCGCGATATTGAACTTGCCGTTCGCCCTGAGCCCGTCGAAGGGAGAGCCCTTCGAAGGATGAACGTTCCTTAAAGCCATACACACCGCACACGCAACAGGAGAAACCTCATGATGAAACTCGGAAAGATCAGCCCCCTCGCCTTCAGCCACATGAAGCGGCGCGGGATTTCCATCGACGCCCTCAACGATCTGCTCGCCCACGGCCAGGTCGAAAAGCAGTTCGACGGCGCGCAGGTAGTGTACCTGGACAGCCCCACCCCCGGCCCGTCCTGGGCCGGCCGCCCGACGCCCAGGCTGTATGCGGTGGTGGATGCGGCGGGCGAGGTGTTGACGGTGGAGAAGCGGGTGCGGTTGAGAGGGTGAGCGGCCCTGTCGCGCATCGCCGCCTGCCTTGAGCCATGTAATCTTTCCTTGTGGAAACGTACCAATATTGATACAGTCCAATGACCGAGCCCGCGCTTGATGTTCGATTCTTCAAGACCGATGCCGGGGCAGAGCCCGTGCGCAACTGGCTGAAAGAATTGCCCGCTGCAGACCGCAAATCCATTGGCGAGGACATCAAGACCGTCCAATTCGGCTGGCCGCTGGGCATGCCACTGGTCAGGCATGTGGAAGGCGATATCTGGGAAGTGCGTATTGGACTCAACAACAAAATCGCACGGTTGTTGTTTGCTCTGGAAGGATCGACGATGGCGCTGCTGCACGGCTTCATCAAAAAACAGCAAACCACCCCAAAGCCAGACCTGAACCTGGCGAAGG
The DNA here is from genome assembly GCA_021791235.1 of Pseudomonadota bacterium. The sequence goes on along the minus strand of JAJYXA010000332.1, from coordinate 1,074 downwards.
ATCGGCTGAAGCAACTGAGAGGCAAATAGATCATGGGCAAGCACAACATCGGCAGCAGCTTCGACGACTTCCTGCAAGAGGAAGCCATGCTGGAAGAGGTAACCGCCGTAGCCCTCAAGCGCGTCATCGCCTGGCAGATCGCCGAGGAAATGAAAGCCCAGCAACTGACCAAAGCCCAGCTTGCCACGCGCATGCACACCAGCCGCGCGGCACTCAACCGCCTGCTTGACGAAAACGACCCCGGATTGACGCTGACCACCCTGGCTAGCGCCGCTGCTGCGCTAGGTCGGAGAGTGGATATCCGACTCACACCCCCTGGCGTAACAGCCAAGGCCGTCAAGGCCAAGAGGAGCAAGCCTGCCGTGAAGAAACCCGTGAAGGCTACCGAAGCAGCCTGCTGCTAAAGCAAGACGCGCCGCTTGCCCACTGATAGCGGTGGTGGATACGGTAGGCGAGGTGCTGATGGTGGAGAAGCGGGTGCGGCTGAGGGAGTAAGCTTTTACCCCGCAGCCCCAATCACCTCCGGCCCCATATCGGCCAGAATCTCCCGAAACTGTTCCAGCGCCGCCTCCAGATCCTCCACGATCTCCGCCGCGATCACTTCCGGCGCGGGCAGGTTGTCGGAATCGGACAGCGATTCATCCCTCAGCCAGAAGATATCCAGGCTGGCCTTGTCACGGTTGACCAGGTCTTCGTAGTCGTAGGCACGCCAGCGACCATCCGGCCCGCTCGCCACAGACCCTGAGCCCGTTCGCCCTGAGCCTGTCGAAGGGCCTTCAGCCACCGCCGACCACGTCGGCTTGCGGTCATGCCGGTTTTCCGGGTGGTAGCACTTTACGAACTCGTCCAAGTCCTCCCGCTTCAGCGTGCTGGTCTTGAGCGTGAAGTGCATGTTGGTGCGCAGGTCGTAGATCCACAGCTTGCGGGTCCACGGGGTTTCGGCGGCGGGCTTCTTGTCGAAGAACAGCACATTCGCCTTCACGCCTTGGGCGTAGAACAGGCCGGTGGGCAGGCGCAGCAGGGTGTGGACGTCGCAGTCGTGCAAGAGCTTTCTGCGGATCGTCTCCCCTGCCC
>JAJYXA010000184.1 GCA_021791235.1 Pseudomonadota bacterium | reverse complement strand
AGGATGTAGAAGGTCGATTCGACGTTGGTGACCCAGTCGCGCATCGCCTCGTTGAGCGCGTCCTTCAGCGTCCTGGAACCGCTGGAGACCGGCACCACGGTGGCGCCCAAGAGCTTCATGCGGAAGACGTTGGGCGCCTGCCGGGCGACGTCCTCGGCGCCCATGTAGACCACGCATTCCATGCCGTAGCGCGCGGCGACGGTGGCCGAGGCGACGCCGTGCTGACCGGCGCCGGTCTCCGCGATGACGCGCTTCTTGCCCATGCGCCGTGCCAGCAGCGCCTGGCCGATGGTGTTGTTGATCTTGTGCGCGCCGGTGTGGTTGAGGTCTTCGCGCTTGAGGTAGATCTGCGCGCCGCCGTATTGTTCGGAAAGGCGCCTGGCGTGGTACACCGGGCTGGGACGGCCGACGTAGTGCTTCAACTCGTATTCGAATTCGGCCACGAAGGCGGGATCCCGGCGCGCTTTTTCATACTCGACGCGCAGTTCTTCCAGCGCCGCCATCAGGGTCTCGGCGACGAAGATGCCGCCGTAGGGACCGAAGTGGCCGCGGGAATCGGGAAGGTCAGTAAGTTTCATCGCTTGGCGGGCATTCTCAAATTCTTTCAGAAATATTCGACACAAAGGGAACAGAGGCGGCAGAGAGAAGCGTTATTTTTACTCTGCCGTCTCTGATTCCTCTGTGTTAACGCTTTGTCCCGGAAGTCGCGCGTTCAATAAACGCTGCCACCCTGGCCGCGTCCTTGATGCCGGGCGCCGCTTCCACCCCGCTGCTGACATCCACCGCCCAGGGACGTACGCGTTGTACGGCCTCGGCAACGTTGTCCGGCGTGAGTCCGCCCGACAGGATGACCGGTTTGGGCAGATCCGGCGGGATCAGGCCCCAGTCGAAGCGTTCCCCGGTGCCGCCCGGCACGCCCGGCACGAAGGCATCGAGCAGCAGGCCGCGCGCGGCATCGAAGTCAGCCGCGTATTTTAGCAAATCCGTGTCCCGGTTCACCCGCACCGCCTTGATATACGGCCGGCCATAGCGTGCGCAGTCGGCCGCCGTTTCGTCGCCGTGGAATTGCAGCAGGTCGAGCGGAACGGCATCCAGCACCTCCTCGACGAACGCAGGCTCGGCATTCACGAACAGGCCCACGCTCTGCACGAAAGGCGGCAGCTCGCGCACCAGCGCGGCGGCGGCCGCGATCGTGAGGTGGCGCGGGCTTTTTGCGTAGAACACGAAACCCAGCGCGTCCGCCCCGGCGCCGCAGGCGGCATGCAGATCCTGCAAGCGGGTGATGCCGCAGATTTTTACGCGAACAGCCATCGTTCAGAGGTTTCCGGCAAGGCAAAGTGCGCAGGATACCGGATGTGGGTGAGATACAGGCCGGCGGCGTCGAAGGTCGGTGCGGCCAGCGTGCGGTCGCGGCTTTGCAGAATCTCGTGCAGCCACTCGGGCGGCTGCACGCCGGCGCCGACCTGCACGAGACAACCCATGAGGTTGCGCACCATGTGGTGCAGGAAACCGTCGGCGCGGAAATCGCACATCAGGTAATCGCCGCGCCGCTCGACGTGCGCCAGCCGCAACTCCTTGACCGGCGATCTGGCCTGGCACTCGGCCGCACGGAAGGCGGAAAAATCGTGCTGCCCGATGAGGTGCGCCGCGGCCCGGTTCATCGCGTCGGCGTCGAGCGGACGATGGTGCCAGCCGATCAGTCCCGCGTCGAGGCCGGGGCGCACCGGGTGGTTCAGCAGCACGTAGCGGTAGCCGCGCTGGGTGGCGGCGAAGCGCGCATGGAAATCGTCGCCGACCTCGCGCGCCCACTGCACCGCCACCCCGGCCGGCAGGTGGCTGTTGACGCCGCGCACCCAGGCGGTCAGCGGACGCTTCGCGGCGGTGTCGAAATGCGCCACCTGGAACGCCGCGTGCACGCCGGTGTCGGTGCGCCCGGCCGCGGTGACGCCGGTGTTCTCGCCGGCGATCGCCGACACCGCGATTTCCAGCGCGTTCTGCACGCCGCAGCCCTGCGGCTGCGACTGCCAGCCGCAAAAGCCGACGCCGCGATATTCCAGACCCAAGACTATCCTCATCTCAATCCGGCTTCATGCCAACACGATCCACACCAGGAGCAAGCCCGCAAGTATGACGGCGCTGTCGCTGCCTTGCCAGCGCTCGGTATGCAGGGTGTAGGTGGCAGGCGTCGCCTCGTCGGGCAGCGGCTCGCGCAACGCATCCAGCCAGCGCGCCGGTTTGACGTGAATGTCGCGCCAGCGACATCCTTGTCCCCCTCGCCCGCAAGCGGGAGAGGGCGGGGAGAGGGAGCGGGCATGGCGATCAGCGGTTTCATGTTCCGCGGGCGACAGATCGTGATGCCCGTTGGGCGCGCGTTCGACGTAATCGAGCGTCAGCCCCAGGCGCACCGCGAGGGCGCGGCGGTCCAAGCCCAGCCAGGTCAGCGGTTTCGCCAGCGCGTACAGCCCGTAAATCAGGCGGGGGCGTGACGTATACGCCAGCAGCACCGCCAGTGCGGCCAGCATCAGCGCCAGCCGCGTGACGCGCAGCGCGCCCTGCAGCAAGCCGTCGCTCCCCGGGCTCGCCCATCCCAGTGCGGGCCACAGCGGCTCCCCCGGCAGGGCGTAGGCATAGCTGAGCAGCAGCACCGCCAGCAGCCAGCGGGTACGACGCAACAGGCGCAGCAATTGGGTGCGGACGGGCGCAAACGGAAAGGCCGCCGCAGCAGCGGCGGCCAGAAAGATCAGCGGGGACGGCGCGGCACGCTCCACCGTCACCGCCCACCCGCACCACAGCAGGATGCGGGCAACCGGGTGCAGGGATTCAGGGCGCGTTGACACGCCCTAAGCAAGCGAACTCAACATGCCTTTCGCGTCGGCCTTTTGCGTGTCGCTGCCTTCGGCCAGCACTTCGTTGAGGATTTCACGCGCGCCTTCCTTGTCGCCCATTTCCACATAGGCGCGTGCAAGATCGAGTTTGGTGCCGACCTCGTCGAGTTCCAGTTCGTTGCCGCCGGCCTCGCCCAGATCGAGGTCGAGTCCGCTGAAATCGAATTTGCTGTCCGGGCCGTTGTCTTCTTCCAGGCCAAGATCGAGCTTCAGCGCCTCGTCAGCCGTTGACGGAATATCCAGGTCCGGCAGGTCGAAGCTGAGGCCCTGCGTGTCCATTTCCACGTAGCCGGTGTCGGGCGCCGCGGGTTCTTTGGGCTGGGCGTCGAAATTGAGGACGTGCCCCGCGCTCTCGAACTCCAGCGGGGTGTCGTCCACCACCGGCTCGGGCTCAAGTCCGGGTTCGGCCTGGAAGGCAGGCACCGACTCGGCAGCGTCTTCCGCCTCCGCCCGTTCGGCGTCGAAGGTCACCGCACCGCCCGCGACCGCCGCCGTGGCGGCAACCGTTGCCGCCACGGCGGCGGGGGCCGCACTCGACTGCACGCCGCCGTACAGCGGGTTGGTCGGGTCGATGCTGCGGCCCATTTCACAGGCCTTGTCCCACAACGGGCTCGATTTGCTGCCCAGCGCGGCATAGAGCTCGCCGGCGACCGCCTCGAACGTCGCGGCGTTGCGGCGCGCAGCGTAGATTTCAAGCAGTTTGACGCGGATTTCGTGGCGATCCGGGTTCTTGACAATGGCTTCCTTGAGGATTTCCTCGGCCTGGGCATCGCGGCCATACGCCATGTAGACCTCGGCTTCGGCGATGGGATCGACGTCGTGAGTATCGATGGTGCCCAGGCCCGCCTGACTGAAGTCGGTGAGGAAGGACGTGTCGCCGGTGTTGACGCTGCCGCCCGATGCGGCGCCGATCACGGTGTTGGGCTGAACGTCGCCGCCGCTCATGATGCTGTCTTCCAGCGCGGTGCCGGGCGTTTTGCGGCGGCGGTCGCCGCCTGCCATCACCCACCACAGCACGCCGCCCAGGCCGAGCGCAGCCAGACCGCCGCCCCAATACAGCGGGTCGGCGAGCAGCGGGTCATACCAGTTCCCGGCAGGTTCGGGGCTGGCCGGCGGCGCCGCGACGGCGGGTGCCGGAACCGGTTCGGGCGCGGCCGGCGGGGGGGGCGCCGCCGCGGGCGCTGCCGGGGCGGCCGCCCCGTTTTGCGCCTTTTCCTTCATGTCTACCAGCTTCTGCATGTCCTGGATCTGCTTTTCCAGCATGGCCACGCGCTGGTCGGATTCCTGCAGCGCTTTTTCGCGTGCGGTGGCGTCCTCTTCCTGGGCGCGCAGCTTGTCCTGCAGGGCACGGGTTTCGTCGGCCTTGCTCGCCGCAGCCGGCGGCGTCACCTTGGACAGCTTCAACACGTCCTTCTGCGCTTCGGGTGCCGGCTTGGCGCGATCTTCCACCTTGGGCGTGATCTTGCCGCTGGCGGTCTGGCCCGGCGCAGGCTGAGCCGCCGGCGCAGCCCTCACGGCAGCAGCCAGTTTCTGCCGATAGGCACGCCAGTCGTCCGCCTGCAGCTTGAGCTCGCGCACCGCTTCCTGCTGCGGGATGGCGGCCACTTTTTCAGCGGACGGCACGGTGAGGGTCTCGCCAGCTTTCAGCCGGTTCACGTTACCGTCGAATGCCTGGGTGTTCTCGCGGTACAGGCCCAGCAGCGTCTGCTCCAGGCTGACGCCCTCGGGACGCACGCGGCTGGCAATACCCGACAGCGTATCGCCCCGTTTGACCGTCACACGGTCCGGCGTCTCGGCCTGTGGCATGGGCACCGGCTTGCGGGCGGTTGCCGGGGCCGGCGTTGCGGGTGCGGCAGGTGCCGCCGGGGCTGCCGCAGCGGCCGCCTTGGCAACGGGCGCCTGCGCCGGCGTGACCGCCACCGGCGCCACCGTCTGGGCACCGCCCATGCCAGGCGGGTCGAGCAGTACGGTGTATTCGCGGACCAGCCGACCCGAAGCCCAGTTCAGCTCGACCAGCATGTCGATGAAAGGGTCGGTCACCGGGCGGCTGGAGGTCACCTTCAACACCGCCTTGCCGCCGGGTTTTTTCTCGACCGAGAAGCGCAGGGAAGCCAGCACGGGCGCGAATTCGACGCGCGCGTCGCGAAAAGCCTGGTCGGAAGCGAGGCTGGCCGACAGGCTGTCGAGTTCGGCCTTGTCCGCCGCGAACAGTTCGATCTCGGCCGCAAGCGGCTGACCCAGCGCCGAGGTGATCGACAGCCTGCCCAACCCGGCGGCATGCGCCATCTGCGGCACCGCGATCAGGCCGGCCGCCACCAGTTGGGTGGTGAAGCGCTTCAATTTCATCCCGTTTCCCCTTATTCGCCCCGCTCGGCGGGGCTGTTGAATCCTTGACGCCACTATTGACGGCTCGGCAGGCGCAATCTTTAGTGCAACAATCGCACCAGCCCGCGTTCCGCCCCTTGTCTCCCCCGATCCTCTCAGGCTTCCAGCAGGATCCGCAGCATGCGGCGCAGCGGCTCCGCCGCCCCCCACAACAACTGATCGCCGACCGTGAACGCGGTCAGGTACTCGGGGCCCATGTTGAGCTTGCGCATGCGTCCGATCGGCACGGTGAGCGTGCCGGTCACCGCCGCCGGGGTGAGTTCGCGCATGGTGATCTCGCGGTCGTTCGGCACCACCTTCACCCATGGGTTGTGCGCGGCGATCAGGCTGTGGATGTCGGCCAGCGGCACGTCCCGGGTCAGCTTGACGGTGAGCGCCTGCGAATGGCAGCGCATCGCGCCGACGCGCACGCACAGGCCGTCGATCGGAATCGGATTGTCGCTGCGGCGCATGATCTTGTTGGCCTCGACCTGCGCCTTCCATTCCTCCTTCGACTGGCCGGATTCGAGCGCGACGTCGATCCACGGAATCAGGTTGCCCGCCAGCGGCACCGGCCAGGCGTCGACCGGGTAGCGGTCGGAGCGGATGAAGTCGGCCACCTTGCGGTCGATTTCGAGAATCGCCGAGGCCGGGTCGGCGATCAGGTCCATCACTTCCGTGTGCACCGCGCCCATCTGCGCGATCAGCTCGCGCATGTTGCGCGCGCCGGCGCCCGAGGCCGCCTGGTAGGTCATCGGCGACACCCATTCCACCAGCCCGGCGTCGAACAGCCCGCCCATCGCCATCAGCATCAGCGACACCGTGCAGTTGCCGCCCACGTAGGTCTTGACGCCGTTGGCGATGCCGTCCCGAATCACGTTGCCGTTGACCGGGTCGAGAATGATGATGGCCTCGTCCTTCATCCTGAGCGTCGAGGCGGCGTCGATCCAGTAGCCGCTCCAGCCGGCGGCGCGCAGCTTCGGGTAAATCTCCTTCGTGTAGTCGCCGCCCTGGCAGGTGATGAGGGTGTCGCAGGCCTTCAGCTCGTCGATGCTGTTGGCATCCTTCAGCGGCGGCGGCTCGCGGCCGATGTCGGGCGCTTTCCCCCCAGGATTGGAGGTGGTGAAGAACACCGGCTCGATCAGGTCGAAATCGCGCTCTTCGCGCATGCGCCCCATCAGCACGGACCCCACCATCCCGCGCCAGCCGATCAGTCCTACTTTCATCATTTTGGTCTCTCCGTGTGAGGAGCCAGGAACTGGGGGCTAGGGGCTAGAAACCCCGTCACCCTATCCACCCCTAGCCCCTGGATCCTATTTCCTAAATCCTAGAGTGCTGCCACCACCGCGCCGCCCATCTCGCTGCACGACACCTTCCGCGTCCCTTCGGTCCAGATGTCGCCGGTGCGCAAGCCCTGCGCGATCACCTGCTTCACCGCACCCTCGATGCGGTCGGCGGTCGCCGGATCGGCGAAGGTGTAACGGTACATCATCGCCACCGACAGGATGGTCGCCAGCGGATTCGCCAGGTTCCTGCCGGCGATGTCGGGGGCGGAACCGTGGATCGGCTCGTACATGCCCTTGTTGTGCTCGTCGAGCGAGGCCGACGGCAGCATGCCGATCGAGCCCGACAGCATCGACGCCGCGTCGGACAGGATGTCGCCGAAGAGATTGCCGGTGACGAGGGTGTCGAACTGCCTGGGCGCACGGATCAGCTGCATCGCCGCGTTGTCGACGTACATGTGGGAAAGCGCGACCTGGGGGTAGTCCTTGGCCACCTCGATCATCACTTCTTTCCACAGCTCCGAGCATTCGAGCACGTTGGCCTTTTCCACCGAGCACAGCTTCTTGCCGCGCTTCATCGCAATTCCGAACGCGACATGGGCGACGCGGCGCACTTCGGATTCGGAATACAGCATGGTGTTGAAGCCGACGCGCTCGCTCCCGCCGGTTGGGCTTGGCCGGATTTCAATGCCGCGCGGCTGGCCGAAATAGACGTCGCCGGTGAGCTCGCGCACGATCATGAGGTCGAGCCCCGACACCACTTCGGGCTTCAGCGACGACGCTCCCGCAAGCTCCGGGTACAGCAGCGCCGGGCGCAGATTGGCGAAGAGATTCAGTTCCTTGCGGATGCGCAGCAGGCCGCGCTCGGGACGCAGCGGGCGGTCGAGCGTGTCGTACCGCGGGCCGCCGACGGCGCCGAGCAGTACCGCGTCGGCCTCGCGCGCGAGCGCGAGCGTCGCCTCCGGCAGCGGATCGCCCGCCGCATCGTAGCCGGCGCCGCCGATGGGCGCGGTTTCCATTTCGATTTTGGCGCCGTCGGCGCGCAGGGCCTCCAGCACCTTGACCGCCTGCGCGACGATTTCCGGACCGATGCCGTCACCGGGAAGAACAGCTAGTTTCATAAATTCTTTACAAGGAGGACGCAGAGGACGCAGAGGAAACCCTCTTCAATGTCTTACTCCGCGTCCTCCGCGTCCTCATTGTTAATAAATACGCTCAATCAAACAACCACGGCGCGCCGGTCTTGCGTCGTTCTTCGTAGGCCTTGATCTTGTCGACCTGCAGCAGCGTGAGGCCGATGTCGTCCAGTCCGTTCAGCAAACGATGCTTGCGCCCCGCATCCACCTCGAACGCCAGTACTTCGCCGCCGGGCGTGGTCACGGTCTGCCTGTCGAGATCGACATTGAGGCGATAGCCCTCGCTCGCTTCGCATTCGCGGAACAGGCGATCGACCGTCGCGGCGTCGAGCACGATGGGCAGGATGCCGTTCTTGAAGCAGTTGTTGTAGAAGATGTCGGCAAAGCTGGGCGCGATGATGGCGCGGATGCCGTAGTCTTCCAGCGCCCACGGCGCGTGCTCGCGGCTCGACCCGCAGCCGAAGTTGTCGCGCGCGAGCAGCACGCTGGCACCCCGGTAACGCGGAAAATTCAGCACGAACTCGGGATTGGGCTTGCGCGTGGCGGGATCCATGCCCGGTTCGCCATGGTCGAGATAGCGCCATTCGTCGAACAGGTTGGGGCCGAAGCCGGCACGCTTGATCGACTTCAGGAACTGCTTGGGGATGATGGCGTCGGTGTCGACGTTGGCGCGGTCGAGCGGCACCACCAGCCCATTCAGCGTGGTGAAAGCCCGCATGCTTACTTGCTTCCGGCGCGTTCGATCGCGCTGCCGGCCTTCTCGATGTCCTGGCCGAGTCCCTGGATGGTGTTGCAACCCGCCAGGGTCAGCGCAGCGGCAATCAATACGGCAATCATCGGTTTCATGAGGTTCTCCTTAAAAGTGTCGTACATCGACAAAATGTCCGGCACACGCGGCCGCCGCCGCCATCGCCGGGCTGACCAGATGCGTCCTGCCGCCCTGCCCCTGCCGCCCTTCGAAATTGCGGTTGGAGGTCGAGGCGCAGCGCTCGCCCGGCTCCAGCCGGTCGGCGTTCATCGCCAGGCACATCGAGCAGCCGGGTTCGCGCCATTCGAATCCGGCTTCGGTAAAGATCTTGTCCAGGCCTTCGGCCTCGGCCTGGCGCTTCACCAGGCCGGAGCCCGGCACCACCATCGCCAGCTTGACGTTGGGCGCGACCTTGCGGCCACGAGCCACGCTCGCTGCTTCGCGCAGATCCTCGATCCGGGAATTGGTGCACGAGCCGATGAACACCTTGTCGACCGGGATCCCGGCGACCGGCGTGCCGGCCTGCAAGCCCATGTATTCGAGGGCGCGCGTCCAGTCGTGCCGCTTGACCTCGCTCGGCGCATTGGCCGGATTCGGCACGCGCTCATTGATGGTGACCACCATCTCGGGCGAGGTGCCCCAGGTGACCTGCGGCTCGATCTTCGCCGCGTCGAGCTCGACCACGCGGTCGAACGTCGCGTCGGCGTCCGAGTGCAGCGTGTTCCACCATGCCACCGCCTGGTCCCACGCCGCGCCCCTGGGGGCGTAGGGGCGGCCCTTCACGTAGTCGATCGTGGTCTGGTCGACCGCCACCATGCCGGCGCGCGCGCCGGCCTCGATCGCCATGTTGCACAGCGTCATGCGGCCTTCCATCGACAGCGCGCGGATCGCCGAGCCGCCGAATTCCAGCGCGTAGCCGGTGCCGCCGGCGGTGCCGATCTCGCCGATGATCGCAAGCGCGATGTCCTTGGCGGTGACGCCCTTGCCAAGCTGGCCCTCGACCTTCACCAGCAGGGTTTTCGACGGCTTCTGCCACAGACATTGGGTCGCCAGCACGTGCTCGACCTCGGAGGTGCCGATGCCGAACGCCAATGCCCCGAACGCGCCGTGCGTCGAGGTGTGCGAATCGCCGCACACCACGGTCATGCCGGGCAGGGTCAGCCCCTCTTCCGGGCCGATGACGTGGACGATGCCCTGGCGGATGTCGTCCATTTTGAATTCGGTGATGCCGAATTCGGCGCAGTTGGCGTCGAGCGTTTCCACCTGCAGGCGCGAGATCGGGTCGGCGATGCCCCGCGAACGATCGGTGGTCGGCACGTTGTGGTCGGGCACGGCGATCGCCGCGTCGACCCGGCGCGGCGTGCGATGGGCGAGTTTCAGCCCCTCGAACGCCTGCGGGCTGGTGACTTCGTGCACCAGATGGCGGTCGATATAGAGCAGCGTGGTGCCGTCGGGCTCGACGTGGACCACGTGGGCGTCCCACAATTTCTGGAATAAGGTAAGTCCTGACATGCGGAATAAGGCGATACGGCGCGTAAAGCGCTGATTATTTCATAGCTTGGCCAATTTAATCATTATGAACGCGGCGCTGGCACGGGTTTCGCTAGGATAGGGGTCTGGCGCCCCCACGCGGCATACACCGCCCACGCCAGCGCCGCGCTCACGGCGGCGAGCGTGAAAGTCCAGGACGACCCCAGCGTGTCCCAGGTCAGGCCGCTGGCCAGTCCGCCGAGGGTACCGCCGGCCCCGTAGGACAGGCTGGTGTAGAGCGCCTGCCCGCGCGCCTGGTGGCGCCCGCGGAAATGGGCGTGGATCAACGCCACCGCCGCCGCATGATAGGTACCGAAGGTGAAGGCATGCAGGGTCTGCGCGCCCCACACCAGCCAGGCCGACTCCACCCCCCAGGCGATCAGGAGGAAGCGCAGCACCGCCAGCGCGAAGCTCGCCAGGATCAGCCGGCGCGGCGTCACCCGCGCAAAAATGCGCGGAATGATGAGGAAGATGCCGATTTCGCAGATCACGCCGAGCGCCCACAGCCAGCCCACGGTGGACTTGTCGTAGCCGTGGTCGACCAGATAGATCGAATAGAAGGTGTAATACGGCCCGTGCGTCGCCGCCATCAGCAGGCAGGCGGCCAGCAGCGAGGCCACCTCGGGGCGCTTCACGATGTCCCAGATCGAATGGCGGTCGGCGGGGTGGGCGAGAATCTCCGCCTCGGGAATCACCCGCGCGAACGCGGCGATGCCCAGCATCACCGCCAGCACCGCCCACGGCAGCCAGGCGATCGCAACATGGTCGAAGGCATAGCCCAGCCCCACCACCATCAGGATGAAGCCGACCGAGCCCCACAGGCGGATGCGGCCGTAGGCATCGGTGCGCTCGCCCAGGTGCGACAGGGTCATCGCCTCGACCAGCGGCAGCGACGCGCTCCAGAAAAAACTCAGCGCCGCCATCACCGCGAACAGCCACCAGAAACCGCTGCCGAAGAACACCCCGGCGAACGCCAGCACGCTGCCCAGCGCCGCGATCTGCACGATCGCGGTGCGGCGGCCGGTGCGGTCGGCGATGTGCCCCCAGATGTTGGGCGCGAAGATCCGCATCACCTGCAGCAGCGACATCAGCACGCCGATCTGGAACGCGCTGAAAGCCAGCGATTGCAGGTACAGCCCCCAGAACGGCGACATCGCGCCGACGAAAGCGAAATAAAAGAAATAGAAACCGGACAGACGCCAGTAGGGGAGATTGGGCATGAACTCGGACTGCCGCGCAGGCGGCCAAAACGCAGCGCGCATTATGCGGCTTCGGAATGGATGCGGGGAAACCCGGGCGCAATCAAAACCACGGCACGCCCGGATTCACGCCGGCGTGCCGACCTGCGGATTGCGGCCTACTTCAGGACAAAGGTCAGCTTCATCCTCACGGTGTACTCGGCAAGCTTGCCCTCGCTCACCTTCACGCTCTGATCCATCACCCAGGCGCCGGTGATGTTTTCCAGCGACTCGGCCGCCTTCGCGATTCCCTGCTTGATCGCGTCCTCAAACCCCTTTTTGGAGTTCGCCGTGACCTCGATGGTTTTTGCGATGCTCATGATGTCCCCTTCCGCTTGAACAGGATGTCCAGAGTTCAGACTACCAACTGGCACGCAGAATCCAACCGGAAAGCCGGTCACCCCGCAAAAAATCCGGCCGATCCTATTTCATCCGGGAGCGCAGCCTGACCGTCTCGCCGGCCACCGCGAACACGCCGTTGCCGCGATGGTGCAGGGTCTGCGGGTTTTTGACCGCGGTGTCGACCCGCGCCTGCACCACCTCGATAATGAAGAAGTTGTAGCGGTACCAGCCGCGTATCGGCCACCCGGCATTCCAGGCTGGCATAGCATTCGGCGATCAGCGGCGCCTGCACCTGCGAAGCCTCGACCGGCGTGAGGCCGAACCTGGCGAACTTGTCGACCGTAAGCCCGGAACAGTTGCCGATGCCCACCACCTGCTTCGCCAACTCCCGCGTCGGGACGTTGATCACGCATTCCTTCGTCGCACGCAGCGTGTCGAACGAGGCATTGCGGCCGCTGATCACGCAGCCGATCAGCGGCGGCTCGAATTCCATCATGGTGTGCCACGACATCGTCATGATGTTGGCGCGCCCCTTGCGGGCGGTCGTCACCAGCACCACCGGGCCGGGCTCCAGCAGGCCGTAGACCTTCGCGAGCGGATAGGATCGTTTTGCCATGGCAGCATCCTTTTGCATGGGTCGGACGCTTTCAGCTTAGTCCGTCCAACGCGCCTGTCACAGACTGGAGCCGCCACGATCCGGACGCGGCGCCACCCCCTCGGGCTCCCGCCGTTCCGGCAACCGATCCTTGAATCCGGGGAAGGCGTGACCTACTTTTAAAAGTGTCCGGAAGCCTGAAGGAGAGTCGTCATGCCGCACGTTTCAACCGATATCAAACCGCTCATCAACGAGCCGGCAACCGACCCCGATTTCCCCCATGCTCCCATTGACTGGACGCGCGAGGCCACCATGAAAGCCGCGCGGGAAGAAGGGCTTGAACTCACGGAAGACCATTGGGAAACCATTCGCGCCCTGCAGAGCTACTACGCACATCACGCCGACGACCCCACCATCAAATTGCGCGATCTGCACGATGCCCTCGATGAACACTTCCATCGGAAAGGCGGCCTGAAATATCTGTACACCCTGTTCCCGGGCGGCCCCATCGCGCAGAGTTGCCGTCTGGCCGGACTGAAAGCCCCTTTCATCGCCAGCGACCTCAGTTTCGGCAGCGTGGCCTGAGGGCTGCCGCAGGGCGCGGCGCCCTGCGGCAGCCGCGAACCCGCCCGATCGCCCGCCGGTGCTTGATCAAAGGCGTAAATGCCCACATACTTGGCCCCCAAGGCAGTAGGGTTTCCCTTCTGGCCCTTGGCTTGATTTTGAACGCCTGGACCCCAAACCCGTTGTGGCTTCACCGACTCCTTCCTCACCGATCGATTTGCGCGACCTGCGGCTTGACGATGCGCGCGCGCTGCTGGAGCACGCCGGGCGGGACAGTCATCCGGAACCGGACGAGCCGCCGCTTCGCTACCTGCAGCGGGTCATCGACGCTCTCAGCGAGCTTTCCCTCAGGGATCCGCTGACGGGGCTGGGCAACCGCAGGCATTTCCGCGCGGTGCTCGAACGCTCGATCGAGGGGGTCGCGCGTACCGGCGAATCGGTGCTGTTGCTTCTGCTCGACATCGACCGCTTCAAGAACATCAACGACAGCCACGGCCATCTGGTCGGCGACCAGGTGCTGCAGGCCGTTGCCGACTGCTTGGCCGGCTGCGTGCGGCCGATGGACACCGTCGTCCGCTACGGCGGCGAGGAATTCGCGATGGTCCTGCCCGGCTGCCGGCCCGCCTGCGGACGCACCGTCGCCGAGCGCATCCGCCGCGCGATCGAATCGCTGTCGATTGCCGCAGCGCCGCAGGTCGACCTGCAGGTCACGATCAGCATCGGCGGTGCCTACGCACCGGAATGGGTGCGTTCCACCGCGGACCTGTGGATCGAACGCGCCGATCTGCAGCTGTATCGCGCCAAGACCGACGGACGCAACCAGGTGTTTCTCGAGCTGCCGCAGGAAATCTCGGTCAGCGCCGAGGAAAAAGGCCTGTTGTTCGCCCATCTCCCCCTGAACGAACCGGCAAGCCCCGACAGCGTCCCCGGCGATGCGCCCGAACCTGCGGACAAAATTACCCTGCGAGCACGCGCATGAACGATGTACCGACCCCCGCCGCCGATCTCCCGGGCACGGCCAAGGTTCCCCTGAAGCCGCTCGGCAAGGTCATCGCCGTCACCAGCGGCAAGGGCGGCGTCGGCAAGACCTTCGTCTCGGCCAACCTCGCCGCCGCGCTGGCCAAACGCGGCCACAAGGTGCTGGTGCTCGACGCCGACCTCGGGCTGGCCAATCTCGACGTGGTGCTCAACCTGTATCCCAAGATCACGCTGCACGACGTCTTCACCGGCAAGGCCAGGCTGGAAGAGGCCATTCTGCAGGCGCCGGGCGGTTTTTCCGTGCTGCTGGCCGGTTCCGGCATGGTCGAGTATTCGCGCCTGACGCCCGAGGTGCGCGACGAGTTCCTGCGCATCGTGAGCGGCCTGGTGCCGCATTACGACGTCGTGCTGCTGGATACCGGCGCCGGCATTTCCGACGTCGTGCTGTTCGCGGTTTCGCTGGCGTCCGAAGTGCTGATGGTCGCCACCCCCGAGCCGACCTCGCTCACCGACGCCTACGCCACGATCAAGGTGCTGGTGGGGCAGCAACAGCGGCAAACCGTGCGAATACTCGTCAACCAGGCTGCCCGCCCCGGCACCGGCCAGGCCATCACCCACCAGTTGCAACAGGTGCTCGACCGCTTCGTCGCCACCGAACCCGACCGTCCCGTCCGCCTGGTTCACATGGGCGAGATTCCGATCGATCCCGAAGTGCGCCAGGCCGTGATGCGCCGCCAGCTGATGATGCAGGCCACGCCCGACTGTCCCGCCGGCGTGGCCATTTCGCAACTCGAGCGCAAGCTGGAAGAAGACGTCATCCCCAGGCCGGCG
>JAJYXA010000314.1 GCA_021791235.1 Pseudomonadota bacterium | reverse complement strand
CCGACGTAACCCCAGCCATTTCCGGCAGGACGTCATCGAGGAGCTTGGGCATATGGAAAGCCTGATGGGTGCGCTGCTCAGGCTGGGCGTGACACCGCATGCCACGCAGTTTCACCCGGTGCGTCTGGGCCGCACGCTGGACGAGATGATCGCGATCGACCGCGTTCTGGAAATCGAGGCGGTTCGCCTTTACGAGGAAGCCGCAGCCTACTGCACGAGGGTGCGCGACGCCCGGCACCACGCATTGTTCTCGCAAATCCTGCGCGACGAACTGCAACACCTGGACGAGCTGGACAAGATGTCCGCTTCGCTGCCGACGAAGGAGAAATGTTATGCCTGAGGACAACAGCCCGATCCCTCTCTGGCTGCGGCAGGACCTGCCGCCGATGCTGAGCCGGCGCTTCGAATTCGCGAGCTATGCCGAGACCCGGCGTTTTCTCGACGAAGTCGCCAAGCTTGCAGAAGAGGCGAAGCATTTCCCCAACCTGAGTTTCGGCAAGACCTACGTCAGCGTCACCATCGACGCCGACGGCAAGAAAATCGGTCCGGAAATTGTGGCGCTGGCGCAGAAGATCGACGCGCTGATGCCAGACGTGAGCTAGAACAGCCATGACCGCCTTGCGGATCGCGGTTGTCAATCAGAAGGGTGGTACGGGGAAGACTACGTTGACGGTCAATCTGGCGGCCGGGTTCCACCGCCGTGGGAAGACGGTGCTGCTGGATGCGGATCCACAAGGTTCGGCGGGCCATTGGGTGCGTGTCGGCGGTGCGGAAAACGATCTGCCGCCGGTGCAAGGCGTCGATGCTGGCAAGGTGCGCGCGAGCATCGCGCGAGCCGCCGGAACGAGCCGCTACGTGCTGGTGGACTGCCCGCCGCACTTGCAGTCGGACCTCCTGCGCCAGGTGATGGGCGCCGTGGACCTGGTGCTGATCCCCGTCCAGCCGTCTCCCTTGGACCTGTGGGCGAGCGTCGGCATGACGGTCGCCGTGCAGGATGCGCTCGACGGCAACCCGCGCCTGCGGGCGCACATGGTACTGAATCAGCTCGACAGCCGCAACGCGCTGTCGCGCTCGATGCGCGAAGCACTGGCCGCGTTCGAGGTGCCGGTGTTGGAAAACGGATTGGCACGCCGTGCGGCGTTCCGCAGCGCGGCGCTCGAAGGCGGCAGCGTCTACCGTCTGGGTGGGCGCGGCGCGAGAGCGGTGCAAGATGTGGAAGCAATCATCGAGGAGGTATTGAGATCATGAGCAAAGTGTCCAGCAAGTTGGCAGCCGGTGTGCGCAAGGTGAGGGAACAGCAGGCAGCCGCGCCCGCGGTGGGAAAACGGGTCGGACCCGAGGCCGGCGGATGCAAGCCACCCGGCGGCCGCGATGAAACGCCGGCCCTGGAGGCCGCCCGAGCCGAGTACGGGACCGATATGCGTCCGACCCGTGTCTGGCCGGATTAGCGGCGCGTCCGGACATGGACGACATCCTCACGCAGATGGGCAGTGCGCCGTCCGCAAGACTCGCCGGCGATTCCGCTGTGGGGACACCGATGCCCGGATTTCGCGTGACCGCAGGAAAAACGCTCGCCCTCACAGGAGAATGATACCGTGACGCCGGAAACAGTTCTGCCTGGCCTGGGCGAGAAGCGCGCGGCCTCGCCCAGGATGGCTCTCCTGTCCCGATTGTTTCCCTTCCTGGCCTGGTTTCCCATGACCCGTGAGACGCTGCGGGCGGACCTCGTGGCGGGCATCACCGTGACTCTGATTCTGGTGCCCCAGAGCATGGCCTACGCGCAGTTGGCCGGCCTGCCGGTGGTGTACGGCCTGTATGCTGCTTTCCTGCCGGTCATGGTGGCGTCGCTGTGGGGCTCGTTGCGCCAGCTGCACACCGGGCCGACCGCCATGCTGTCCCTCATGTCGGCGGCCGCCCTGATTCCCTACGCCGGCGCGGCCAGCGAGAACTTCATTGCCCTTTCCGTCATGCTGGCGCTGATGGTGGGCATTCTGCGCCTGGCGCTGGGGCTGTTCCGCCTGGGGCTGGTGGTCAACTTCCTGTCCCACCCGGTGATTATCGGCTTCACCAATGCCGCCGCCCTCATCATCGGCCTGTCCCAGCTCAACAAGCTGGTCAACGTCCCCATGCCCAGAACCGAGTTCTTCCTTGCGGACTTGTGGGTCGTGCTGCAGCAGTTGGGCGGCACTCACTGGCCCACGCTTATGTTCGCCCTGGCGGCCTTCTCCCTCATTTTCGGACTGCAGAAATTCTCGCTGCGCATTCCTGGCATCCTGATCGCCATCGTGATCACGACGATGGCCAGCTATCTGGTCGGCTTCGAACGCACCTCCAGGATTCAGTTGGATGCCATTCAGGATCAGAGCCTGCGGGCCCAGATCGTGCGGTTCGGCGAAATGAGCCAGCAGATCAGGGCGAACGGGGAAACGCTCGCTCGTTTTCAGGCGGAACTCTCGACGCTGGAGGAGCAGGGCGAGGCCGGCCTGTACAAGCGTCTGGAAATCAAGGCGCAAATCGACCATCGCAAGGCCTTGGCCAGGATGCTTGAGGAGCGGGTGTTCAAGTTGCGGATATATCTGCACCAGATCGACCTGGCACGGGAAACGGCAGCCGACGGAAGCGCCGTCTATGTTACCGCCGGGCACATGCCGGAAGGGGAGCCGCTGGGTATGGGCCACTGGCGATTCGCTGGCCTGGAGGGCGGCCAGGTCAAGCTCATCGGCGGGGGCGAGGTGGTCGGGGCGATTCCCGCAGGGCTGCCGGGGTTCCAGGTTCCCTATGTCGACTGGAAACTGGTGTTGCCGCTGCTTCCGGCGGCGCTGGTCATGGCCCTGCTGGGATTCATGGAGGCCACTTCCATTTCAAAGGCCATCAGCGCCAGGACCGGACAGCGCACCGACGCCAACCGGGAACTGGTTGGCCAGGGGCTGGCCAATATCGTGGGCAGTTTCTTCCATTCCTATGTCGTGAGCGGCTCCTTCTCGCGTTCCGCAGTGGCTGCGCGGGAAGGCGCGAAAACCGGCCTGTTCGCCATCGTCAGCGCCTTGGGCGTGATGCTGGTAATCCTGTTTTTCACGCCGCTGCTCTACCATCTGCCGCAGGCGGTGCTGGCGGTGATCATCATGTTCGCCGTGTTCGGGTTGATTCGGGTCAAGGCGCTGCTGGACGCATGGAAGGTCAACCGGCTGGATGCGGTGATCGGCATCGTCACTTTCCTCGCCACGCTGGCCATGGCGCCCGCCCTGGCCAACGGCATCCTGGTGGGGGTGGCGCTCACGGTCGGCCTCTACCTGCTGCGCAACATGCGCCCGAGAGCCGAAGTGCTGGGCCGGCATCCGGACGGCGTACTGGGGGGCGTCGATACGCACGGCCTTCCGGCCATCAGTGAGCATTACGTCGTAATGCGCTTCGACGGGTCGCTCAACTTCGTCAACGTGGCCTATTTCGAGGAAGCACTGCTACAGGCTTTGACCCGTTTTCCCGAGGCGAGGGCGATTCTGGTTATTGGTAACGGCATTAACGACGTCGACGCATCCGGCGAAGAGAAGCTGCGGAGTTTGGCGCTGCAGCTCAGGAGCAAGGGTGTGGGCCTGTACTTCAGCAGCCTGAAGCGGCAGGTTCTGTCGGTTTTCGAAAAGGGCGCGCTTTCCGGCGCGATTCCCGCCGACCACGTTTTCAAGACGAAGGAATTGGCGCTTCGGGTCCTCGACGAACGCTACGGGAATTACGGTCAAGCCGGAAGGGAGGCGGCCGCAATCGACCCGGTCACTCGTGCCGGCCCAGCGACAACACCGCAGGAGCCTCGTCGTGCAGAACGTTCTTGAATGCCTCCGCCGGTCCCGGAACCGGGTGGCTCCGACCCTATGGCCTTCACGTCCATGCCGGCCGATATCGGCTGGTCGGCCGGCGCGATGTCCAGGCGGCATGGCCGCCCCCGGTGTGGGCTTCGGCGAGGAAGATGAAGATTGCTTGAAATTGAGCATGGCGGCCTGGCAATGAATCGAGAAATACGAATTAATCATCATGGTAATTCGAATTTTTATCCTTTATGGATGGCCGTAGGATGAGGCTGTGTTCAGACATGGGAAAGGATGCGGTCATGCAAATGGATATTCAAAGTCAGGGATTCACCCTCACGGCCGGCCTGCGTGATTACCTCATGAAGCGCCTGGCTTACGGCCTGAACCACGGCGACGACCACATCACCCGGGTCACTGTGCGGCTGTCCGACGTCAACGGCCCGCGCGGCGGCGCCGACAAACGCTGCTTTGTCGAGGTGCGGCTTAAAACTTTGTCTGCTGTGGTGATCGAGGACACCGAGGTCGATCTTTACGTGGCCATCGATCGCGCCGCCGAGCGCGCCGGACGCGCTCTGGCGCGCCGTCTGGCGCGACAGCGGGAATTCGCACCCGGCATGTCCGCGGAGCCGGAAAGCGCGGACGGGGCTGCTCAAATCGACATGCAACCTGGTGCTCCGCATCCATGACCAGGCCATCGACCGGAACGCGGCGTTTTTTTTGTGCCCGGCCTCATCGCCCCGGCGGCGGAGCGGCTGCGCGCCGGCGGCGTGGTGGCCTTCCCCACCGAGACCGTCTATGGTCTGGGGGCCGATGCCCGCTCAACGACCGGCTGGCGCGCGCGGCCGCGGGCAGTGCGGGGTGGCGGAGGCATGGGCGCGACGGTGGCGCCGCAAAGCGTCCAACCCTGCTGTGCACCGTTAGTGCCCCGCTTTAATCGTCTTTGGATTCATGATGCAAAAAATCGAACACTCCCTCGAACGCTTCATATTCGCCAGCCGCTGGCTGCTGGCGCCGTTCTATGTCGGACTGGTGGGGGCCATCGCGCTGCTTCTGTTCAAGTTCGTCAAGGAATTCATCATCCTGCTGCCGGTGGTGGTGAACGGCGAGGGCGGCCAGGTCATGGCGGGCGTGCTCACCCTGGTGGATGTGGCGCTGGTGGCCAACCTGCTCGTCATCATCATCTTCGCCGGCTACGAGAACTTCGTCTCCAAGATCGACACCGGGGATAACATCGATCGCCCGGACTGGATGGGGCATGTGAGCTTCTCCGACCTCAAGCTCAAGGTCATCGGCTCCATCGTCGCCATCTCCGGCATCGAGCTGCTCAAGGCCTTCGTCAGCGTCGAGGCCTACACCAACGAGCAACTGGCCTGGAAGGTCGGCCTGCACATGGCCTTCGTCGTCTCGGGCGTGCTGTTCGCGCTGATGGACAGGCTCACGAAATCCCCTGGCCACTGAGGAAATTGCCATGAACAAACCCGGTCTTTTCGCCTTCGCCGCCCAGTTCGCGCCGCGGCTCTTCCAGGTGCGCCGCCGCACCTGGATCGCCGTCGGCGTAGGGCTGCTGGTGCTGTTCGGGCTGCTGATCTGGGCCGCCCTGGCGCTGATCGGCTGGTTCTTCGGGCAGGCGAAGGGCTGGATGAGCGCCGCGCCCGAGGCGGCGCGCGGGGTGCTGGAACAGGCGGAGCAGGCTGTGCCCGGCGCGCGCGAAAAACTGGGCGAACTCATACCCGCCCTCAAGTCAACAACGCAGCCGCAACGCGACGTCTCCGGCACGGATCCGGGGCCGGTGGCGCGCTACCCGGGGATGGCACGCACCTACTGGCACCGGGAAGGAAAACAGGTCACGATCGAATACGAAGGCGAGGCCGACTACGCCGCGGTGCTCGATCACTACGCCAGAGGGTTCGCCGCGCAGGGCTATGCTCAGACCATACTCTCCGCCACGCCGGTCGCCGAGACGCACGAATATTCGAAAGGCCACGAGCGCGTGAGCCTGACGATCGCGCAAAAGTCAAAAGGCGGCGTCAGCGCGCGCATCGGGACCACCCTGCAATGAATGACGCCGAGATTTGATATCAATATGAATTCCGCGATTTCCATCGGCGAACCCTGGATGTGGGCCGCCTTCATCGCCTTCGTGCTGGTCATGCTGGCGCTCGACCTGTTCGTGTTCGGCGGCAGGAAGGCGCACAAGGTCAGCGTCAAGGAAGCGGCGCTCTGGTCGCTGGCCTGGTTCAGCCTGGCGCTCGTCTTCAACGCCGGCTTGTGGTGGTATCTGAACGGCACGGTGGGCGCGGAGATCGCCGACCGCAAGGCGCTGGAGTTCTTCACTGGTTATCTGATCGAGAAGTCGCTCTCGGTGGACAACGTGTTCGTCTTCCTGCTGATCTTCGCGGCCTTCCACGTTGCGCCCGAATACCAGCGCCGGGTGCTGATCTACGGCGTGCTGGGCGCCATCGTCATGCGCGCCATCATGATCCTGGCAGGAGCCTGGGTGGTGCGCGAGTTTTCCTGGGTGCTCTATCTGTTCGGCGTCTTCCTGGTCGTCACCGGCATGCGCATGCTGGTGATGGCGGAAAAGCAGCCCGACCTGGAGAAGAACCCGGTGCTGAAATTCGCGCGCCGGCATCTGCGCATCACCGAGGACCATCACGGCGAGAAATTCAGCGTGATGAAGGACGGCGTGCGCTGGTTCACGCCGCTGTTCCTGGTGCTGATCCTGATCGAGGTCACCGACCTGGTGTTCGCGGTGGATTCCATCCCGGCCATCTTCGCCATCACCACCGACCCCTTCATCGTCTTCACCTCCAACATCTTCGCCATCATGGGCCTGCGGGCACTGTACTTCCTGCTGGCCGACGTGGCCGACCGCTTCCATCTGCTGAAATACGGCCTCGCCATGGTGCTCACCTTCATCGGTGCCAAGATGCTGATCGCGCCCTGGTATCACGTGCCGGTGCAGGCCTCGCTCGCCATCGTCGCGGTGTTGATCGGGTCGAGCGTGATCGCCAGCCTGATCGCCACGCGCAAGGGGGCGAAATGAGGCTGCCCTGTCTGCTCGGCACCGCGCTGTTTGCGCTTGCCCTCGGCGGTTGCGCCGAGCCGCCTTATACCAACGTCGACAACGCCGGGTTGAAAGCGCTGACTGCGAAAGGCGTGCCTTTGTACGACATCCGCCGGCCGGACGAATGGCGATCGACCGGCGTGGTGGAGGGCAGCCGCACGCTGACTTATCTTGACGCAAGTGGACGGCCCCATCCGGAATTCCTGCCACGCTTTACCGCCGAGGTGGGCAAGGACGACCCGGTCGTCCTGATCTGCCGCACCGGCAGCCGCACCGACGCCCTGGCGCGCGAACTGGCGGAGCAGGGCTACACGCAGGTCTACAACGTGCGCAACGGCATTACCCGCTGGATCGGCGAAGACAACCCGGTCGTCCGAAACTGAATACCGCCATGCCCGACACCGCCAAACCCAATCCGCTGATCGAGCTGCTGGTCACCCTGGTCATCCCCTCGCTGATCCTGATGAAGCTCTCCGGCCCGGAGAACCTGGGCGCCGTCAACGCGCTGCTGCTGGCGCTGGCTTTCCCATTGGCCTGGGGCGCGCGGGATTTTCTTGCGCGGCGCAAGCTCAACCTGTTCGCCGCGCTGGGCCTGGTCAGCATCCTGCTCACCGGCGGCATCGGCCTGCTGCAACTGGACACGCAATGGCTGGCGGTGAAGGAAGCCGCCGTGCCCGGACTGATCGGCCTCGCCGTCGTCGTCTCCACCCGCACCCGTTATCCGCTCGTCAAGACCCTGCTCTACAACCCCGCCCTGCTCGACGTGGCGCGGGTGCGCGAGCGGCTCGAAGCGCGCGGCGCGGCGCCAGCCTTCGACGCCCGCCTGCAACGCGCCACCTGGATGCTCGGCGGCACGTTCTTCTTCTCCGCCGCCATGAATTATTTCCTGGCCACCTGGATCGTCGTGAGCCCCGCGGGCAGCGCCGCGTTCAACGAGGAACTCGGTCGGCTCACGCTCGTGAGCTATCCCGCCATCGCCCTGCCGTCCACGCTGATGATGATGTTCGTGCTGTATTACCTGTCCCGCGTCATCCGCGAACTGACCGGGCTGAAACTGACCGACTTGCTGCATTCCACGAAAGCCTGACCATGAACCCCGAACAGCAGAAATCCATCCTCGCCATCGCCCTTCATGCCGCCTTCGCCGACGGCGCCAAACACGACCGCGAGCGCGAAGAGATCCGCCGCATCGCCGATTCCCTGGCCGCCGAGGCCGGCGCGCCCGACCTGGCCCGGCTGTACCAGGACGTGCTGCTCAAGCGCGTGACGCTGGAAGCCGCCGCGGCCGCGCTGCTTGAGCCCGGCGAGCGCCAGCTCGCCTATGAAATGGCGGTGTGCGTGTGCGACGCCGACGGCCGCCAGAGCGAGGCCGAGCAGCGCTTTCTGGACGAGCTGAAAGCCCTGCTCAAGCTCGATGCCGGACAGGCCGAGGCGTTCGAGCGCGAGGCCGACGCCATCGTCACGCTGTCTGAAGCACCCGCGCCCGGCCCGGTGGTGGCGGCCCAGCCGAAGGTGTCGGAGGCCGAGCTGGACAAGTCCGTCCTCAATTACGCCCTCATCAACGGCGCCCTGGAACTGCTGCCGCAGTCCTGGGCGTCGATGGCCATCATCCCCTTGCAGATCAAGATGGTGCATGGCATCGGCAAGGCGCACGGCTACGCGCTCGACCAGGGGCACATCAAGGAGTTCATCGCCGCCGCCGGGGTCGGCCTCACCTCGCAATATCTGGAGCAGTTCGGCCGCAAGCTGCTGGGCGGCCTGCTCGGAAAGGCCGCGGGCAAGACTTTCGGCAATATCGGCGGCGCGGCCACCGGCATGGCCTTCTCCTTCGCCACTACCTACGCCTTGGGCCAGCTGGCCAAGCGCTATTACGCCGGCGGGCGGGTGATGAACACGGCGCTGCTGCGCGACAGCTTCCAGAACCTGCTCGGCCCCGCCAAGCAGATGCAGACGCAATACCTGCCGCAGATCCAGCAGCAGGCGGGCACGCTCGACTTGGGCCGGGTCATGGCGATGGTGCGCGGCGGCTGACGGCCATGCGGATATTCTCGTCGCTCTACCGGCGCGCGATGCTTTGGTCGCGGCACCGGCACGCGCCCCGGTATCTGGGCGGAGTGAGCTTCGCCGAATCGTCGTTCTTTCCGATTCCGCCGGACGTGATGCTTGCGCCCATGTGCCTCGCCAATCCGGCGCGGGCCTGGCGCTTCGCGTTGATCACCACGCTGGCGTCGGTGGCCGGCGGCCTGTTCGGCTACGCCATCGGCTATTTCGCCTTCGACGCCATCGAGCCCTGGCTGCGCGAATCCCAATATTGGGACAGCTATCAGGCGGCGGTGGGCTGGTTCGAGCGCTGGGGTTTCTGGGCGATTTTCGTCGCCGGTTTTTCGCCCATACCCTACAAGATGTTCACCATCGCCGCCGGCGCCCTGTCCATGGCGCTGCTGCCCTTCACCCTGGCCTCGCTGATCGGGCGCGGGTCGCGCTTCTTCCTGGTCGCCGGGCTGATGAAATGGGGCGGCGCGCGCATGGAAGCGGCGCTGCACCGCACCATCGACCGCCTGGGTTGGGCGACCGTCGCCCTGGTCGCGGCCGGCGCGCTGCTTTATCGCGGCTGAGGCGCGCGATTCGATTTCGACCGACAGGAGCAAATTTCATGAAGCGGGACATCGAGAAGACCTATTCACGCAACGCGTTCGTCGTCAAGCTGCGCCGGCTGGCCGACGCCTTGGAGCGCGACGAGCGCTTCTCCATCCAGGTGGCGGGCGAGCGCATCGCCGTGCCGCGCGACGCCGCCGTGGGTATCGAGCACGAACGCGAAGGCGGCGTCGAGCAGATCGAGTTCCAGCTCACCTGGGCGACCGGGCGGCGGAGAAAGGCGGGCCCATGACCGGCGCCGCACCCGACGATTCGGGCCACGCCTATGCCGGCCGGCGCATCGCCTTGCTCACCCAGCACGGCAAGGAAGGCGCGATCGCCTCGGTGCTCGATCCCGCGCTCGGCTGCCGGGTGGAACGGGTGACCGGCTACGACACCGACCTCCTCGGCACCTTCAGCCGCGACATCCCGCGCGCCGGCACGCAGCTCGAAGCGGCGCGCAAGAAGGCGCGCATCGGCATGGAGCTGTCCGACCTGCCGCTGGGGCTGGCCAGCGAGGGCGCGTTCGGGCCGGACCCGTTCGCGGGGATGTTCCCCTGGAACGTGGAGATCCTGGTTTTCATCGACGACGAACGCGGCCTGGAAATCGCCGGCGTGGCGCAGGGCAAGACCAACTTCGCCCACGCGCTGGCGGCGGACTGGGGCGCAACCGAGGATTTTGCCCGCCAGGCCGGCTTCCCCGAGCATCATCTGGTGCTGTGCCCGCAAGGCCAGGACGACCCGCGCATCGAAAAGGGCATCGCCACCTGGGCGGCGCTCGAAGCCGCCTTTGTCCGGGCGCGGGCGCAATCGGCGAACGGCCAGGTTTTTCTCGAAAGCGACGTGCGCGCCCACGCCAATCCCACGCGCATGGAGAACATCCGCCTGGCGGCCGAGGATCTGGCGAGGAAACTGCGCTCGCCCTGTCCGGCCTGCGGCGCGCCGGGCTTCTGGATCGTCGAGCGCGTGGCCGGCCTGCCCTGCGCCGACTGCTGCGCGCCGACGCGGGAAACCCGCGCCGAAATCCACGGCTGCCTCAAGTGCGCGCACCGCGAGACGCGCGAGCGTGTTGGCGTGGAACACGCCGATCCGGGCCGCTGCGACTATTGCAATCCCTGATGCGCCCGATGGGCGCGGCATGTCCCGCCCATTCGATGAGGACAAAAACATGACGACGACAGAACCCAGCGCGACCCATCCCTGGCATGCGCAAAGCGCGGACCGGGCCTGCGCCGACCTTCTGGCCGACCGCTCGCGCGGCCTGAGCCCCGACGAGGCGGCGCGGCGTCTAGCCGTGCACGGTCCCAATCTCCTGGCTTCGACCCCGCCGCGCCCGGCCTGGCTGAAATTCCTCGACCAGTTCAAGAACGTGCTCACCTTTGTCCTGATCGGCGCGGCCGTGCTGGCCGGGGCCATCGGCGACCTCAAGGACGCGGCGGTGATCCTGATCGTGGTGGTGTTCAACGCGGCCCTGGGCTTTCACCAGGAATACCGCGCAGAAAAGACCCTGGCCGCCTTGAAGGGCATGCTCGCGCGCCGGGCGCGGGTGCGGCGCGACGGGCAGACCACCGAGGTGGAGGTGGACGGGCTGGTCCCCGGCGACCTGGTGCTCCTGGAGGCCGGCGACCGCATCCCCGCCGACGGGCGTTTCCTGGCCGCGCACAACGTCGAGGTGGACGAGGCGGCGCTGACCGGCGAGTCGCTGGCGGTGGGCAAGCACACCGAAGCGGTGGGGGCCGCCGCGCCGCTGGCCGAGCGGGTGAACATGGGCTTCATGAACACCACCGTCACGCGCGGCCGGGCGGAGCTGCTCGTCACCGCCACCGGCATGGCGACCGAGATGGGGCGGCTGGCGGCCATGCTGGAGGCCGCCGAGGAAGGCGAGACGCCGCTGCAGAAGGAACTGGATCGCGTCGGCAAGCGCCTGGCCGCCATCGCCGTGGCGGTCATCGCCGTCATCCTGGTGGTGGGCATCGGCTACGGCCAGGACGTGGCGAAGGCGGTGCTCAACGCCGTGGCGCTGGCGGTGGCGGCGATTCCCGAGGGGCTGCCGGCGGTGGTGACGGTGACGCTGGCGGTGGGCATGTACCGCATGGCGCGGCAACGCGCCATCGTCAAGAAACTCGCCGCCGTGGAGACCCTGGGCTCCACCACCATCATCTGCTCCGACAAGACCGGTACCCTCACCCTCAACCAGATGACCGCGCGCGCCCTGTTCTATCGCGGGCGGCGCTTTTCGGTCTCCGGCGAAGGCTACACGGCGGCAGGCGAGATCGCGTCCGACGACGGCCGCCCGGCGCCCGACTTCGCACCGCTGCTGCTGCCCATGGCCCTGTGCAGCGAGAGCCGCATCAGCGACGGCAAACTCATCGGCGACCCGACCGAAGGGGCGTTGCTGGCCCTGGCCGCCAAGGGCGGGATGGCGCCCGAGGCCGCGCTCGAACATCGTCCTCGCATCGCCGAGGTTCCCTTCGATTCCGCGCACAAGTTCATGGCCACCTTCCACCATATGGGCGAGGAGGTGCTGCTGCTGGTCAAGGGCGCGCCCGACGTGCTGCTGGCGCGTTCCAGCCGCTGGGCCGGGCCGGACGGCGAGACCGGTCTGGACGACGCGGCGCGCACGGCATTCATGGCGGAAAACGAGGCCATGGCCGGCCATGCCTTCCGCGTGCTGGCGGTGGCGTCGAAGTCCATCCCGGCGCGCGAGTTCGACCCCGGCGGCGATCTCATGTCCTGGGTGGCGGATCTGATTTTCCAGGGCCTGGCCGGCATCCAGGATCCGCCCCGGCCCGAGGCCGGGGAGGCCATCGCCTTGTGCAAACGGGCGGGCATCGCGGTCAGGATGATCACCGGCGACCACCGCGTCACCGCCGCCGCCATCGCCCGCGAGCTGGGGCTTCACGGCGAGGTGATGAGCGGCGCGGAGTTGGATGCGGTGAGCGCCCACGAACTCGCCGCCACCATCGAACGAGTGGCCGTGTTCGCGCGCGTGGCGCCCGAGCACAAGGTCAAGATCGTGGCGGCGCTGAAGGAGCAGGGTCATGTGGTGGCCATGACCGGCGACGGGGTGAACGACGCGCCAGCGCTCAAGACCGCCGACATCGGCGTGGCCATGGGCATCGCCGGCACCGAGGTGACCAAGGAGGCGGCCGCCATGGTGCTCGCCGACGACAACTTCGCCACCATCGTGCGCGCGGTGCGGGAAGGCCGCACCATCTTCGAGAACATCGTCAAGTTCGTGCGCTTCCAGCTCTCCACCAACATCGGCGCCATCCTCACCGTGTCTTCCGCCACCTTCATGGGCCTGCCCGCGCCCTTCACCGCGATCCAGATTCTGTGGGTCAACATCATCATGGACGGCCCGCCCGCCATGGCCCTGGGCGTGGACCCGCCGCGCGCCGGCGTCATGGACGCGGCGCCGCGAGCGCCGGGGCAGGCCATCCTGTCCGGCGCGCGCCTCGGGCGGCTGGCCCAGTACGGCCTGACCATGGCCGTCGGCACGCTGGCCGTGTTCTGGTGGGCGCTGGAGGAAAACGGCGAGGCCCACGCGCTGACGCTCGCCTTCACCACCTTCGTGCTGTTCCAGTTCTTCAACGTGATGAACGCGCGCAACGAGACCGGCAGCGCCTTCAACCGCCAACTGTTCGCCAACGGCAAGCTGTGGCTGGCGCTGGCCGCCGTGCTGGCGCTGCAGGCCGTGGCCGTGCACTGGGGGCCGGCCCAGGCCCTTTTCACCACCGTGGATTTGAGCCCGCGCGACTGGATGCTGGCCGCCGCCACCGCCGCCAGCGTGCTGGTGCTGGAAGAGGCGCGCAAGCTGGCGGCGCGCTGGAGGAGATGAAGCGGGTCCTGGCATGACGCCTTCCCGCCGCGCGCGGCATCAATCGGGAGGGCGGGAAAATCGGCATAGAGCCCACCCGCCGTTCGTTCGCAAGGCTGTCGCGCTCATTGGCGGGTTGGTGGAACTTGATGAAATACCCGCTAGCAGCCTGTCGGACTTAAAGAATCGAAGCGAAAATTTGGCTGGGCGAGGACAGATTTTGACGATTTTGCAGGGCAATAGTCGTTCTATTGCCCAAGAAAGCGGCGAAATATGGACCGGTCAGGCAAATTTGCAGCCGATTTCCTTTAAGTCCAGCAGGCTGCTAGGGCCGCGCCTTCATGAATGACGCCGCCTCGTCGAGCACGAAGTTATTGAACGCCCGCGCCGCCGGCGACAGCCGCTTGTCGGCGCGGTGGACGATGTACCAGTGCCGCATGATGGGAAAGCCCTCGACGTTCAGCACGGCAAGCCGCCCGAGCGCCCGTTCCATCTCCAGCGTCTGCAGCGACAGGATGGCCAGCCCCAGCCCGGCCTGCACCGCCTGCTTGATCGCCTCGTTGCTGCTCATTTCCATGCTGGTGTGAAGCTCCAGCCCTTTTTCCGCGAAAAAGCGCGTCATCGCAGCGCGTGTGCCGGAGCCGGCTTCCCGCACCAGAAAGGGCTCGGAAGCCAGGTCGCGGAGGGACACTTTTTTCTTCTGCACGAACGGATGGTCGGGCGGGGCGATCGCCACCAGCGGGTTGTCCATGAAGCGGGTGGCTTCCAGGCCGAGTCCTTCCGGCACCTGTCCCATGATGGCGAGATCGATGCGATTGGCGGCGAGCTGTTCGAGCACCGACTCGCGGTTGGACACGTCCAGGTGGATCGACACCCCGGGATGCCGGCCGCGAAACCGCACCAGGATATCGGTGGCGACGGCGTTCACCGTCGAGGTCACGGCGAGATTGAGGCGACCGCTGTCGATGCCGCGCAGTTGCGCGAGGTTGGCCTGCAGGTCGTCGAGACGCGCGGTGATGGCGCGGCTGGCGTGCAGCACCTCGCGCCCGGCCTCGGTGAGAAAGATCTTCTTCCCCAGCTGTTCGGTGAGCGGCAGGCCGAGGATGACCTCGATCCCCCGCACCTGCATGGAGACGGCGGGCTGCGACAGGTGCAGTTCCTCGGCCGCCCGCGAAAACGACAGGTGGCGGGCG
>JAJYXA010000124.1 GCA_021791235.1 Pseudomonadota bacterium | reverse complement strand
TTGGTCAGCAAGGCGATCAAGCTGGACTGAGTCAGACCAGGCCGATTGCGATTTATCTATCTTTAGTTACGTAGGCGTTAGGAGAACCAACATGGCTGTCACGACGAACAAAGCAAAAACCGAAGGCGTTACATGGCGTCGTTATAAGGATGGCGAGTCGGAAGCCGACATCCGCTCCGCTCAGGACAGGATTTTCCAGTCGAGCTGGACGCACAAGTGCCCGGAGTACATGCTCTCCACGCCGCCCTGCCAGGGTTCGTGCCCGGCCGGCGAAGACATTCGCGGTTACCTGAACATCGTGCGCGGCATCGAGAAGCCGCCCGCAGGCGTGACCTGGCAGGAATACGCCTTCCGCCGCGTTACCGAAGCCAACCCGTTCCCCGGTGTGATGGGCCGCGTCTGTCCCGCCCCGTGCGAATCCGGCTGCAACCGCAACATGATCGAAGACCACGTCGGCATCAACTCGGTCGAGCATTTCATTGGCGACTGGGGTATCGAAAACAACATGGCCTATACTTCCACCGCAGCCGAAACCGGCAAGAAAGTGGCCGTGATCGGTGCCGGCCCCGCCGGCCTGGCGGCAGCGTATCAGCTGCGTCTGCGCGGCCACGGCGTGACCATTTTCGACGAGCACGAAGAGCTCGGCGGCATGATGCGCTACGGCATTCCCGGCTTCCGCACCCCGCGCGAAATGCTCGACGCCGAAATCAAGCGCATCATCGACCTCGGCGTCGAGACCCGCCTGAAGACCCGCGTCGGTTCCGACATCAGCTTCGAGGAACTGGACAAGAACTACGACGCCATCTTCATGGCCATGGGCGCCCAGGCTGGCCGTCCACTGCCGGTTCCCGGCGCCGAGGCCCCCAACTGCGTGACCGCCGTGGCGTTCCTGCGCGCGTTCAACGAAGGCCGTCTGCAGCACGTCGGCAACCGCGTCGTCGTCATCGGCGGTGGCGATACCTCGATCGACGTCGCGACCGTCGCCCGCCGTCTGGGCAACATCACCAAGCCCGGCACCGCGGACGATCGTCCGGAAGCCGTGATCGCGGGCCACATGGCGCAGGATGTGGCCTCCATTTCCGCCCGCGAAGGCGCCGAGGTGGTGCTGGTGTCGCGTGCCACCATCGACAAGATGGCCGCCAACAAGCATGAAGTCGAACATGCCCAGCAGGAAGGCATCGAAATCATCGGCGGCGTGACGCCTGTGGGCGTCGTGGTCGACGAGCGCGGCCGTGCCACCGCGCTGCGCGTGGCCGACTTCGTGATGGAAGGCAAAGAGACCAAGATCGTCGAGGGCACCGAGCGTGACCTGCCGGCCGACCTGATCGTGTCCGCGATCGGACAGGGCGTCGACTTCACCGGCCTCGAGCAGTTCAACAACAACAACGGCCTGATCAAGGCCGACAAGAACTACCGCTTCCCGGGCAGCGAGAAAATCTTTGTCGGCGGCGACGTGATTCGCCCGCACCTCCTGACTACCGCGATCGGCCATGCGTCCATCGCTGTCGACGGCATCGACGCCTTCCTCAAGGGCAAGGAACTCGACAAGCGCCCGAAGGTGGACGTTCACCACTTCGACGAAATCCGCAAATGGCTCGAATCCGGCCACGAGTACAGCGAAGTCCACGGCCAGATCTGGGGCACTTCGGAGCGCAAGGACATCCTGCACAACTTCGAAGACCGTTCGCAGCGCCACATCATTACGCACAACGAACTGTTCCTCGGCCACTTCCCCAATGTGCCGCGTCACGTCCGTGAAGTGACCGTGCTCGACAAGCAGGCCGCGCTGGGCAACTTCGAGGAACGTCTGCACGCGCTCTCCGACAAGGAGGTCGTCGAGGAGGCCAAGCGCTGCATGTCCTGCGGCCAGTGCTTCGAATGCGACAACTGCGTGGTCTACTGCCCGCAGACCGCGGTGTTCAAGGTGAAGAAGAAGGACAACCCCACCGTGGGCCGCTACGTCGACACCGACTACGGCAAGTGCATCGGCTGCCACATCTGTGCCGACGTCTGCCCGACCGGCTACATCGTCATGGGTATGGGTGACTGAGCGTGGCCGGAAAAATGAAACGCCTCCTGGCGCTGGGTGCTGCCGTGCTGACGATGGCTGCCCTGGCCTGGGCCGGCTCCGATGCCCGGCCCGCCAAGGCCGGCGGCGCCCCCAAACCGGCGATCACGAAGGCCGTCAAGGGCGAGCAGTGCGTGGAACCCACCGACATCATGCGGCGCAACCACATGACGATCCTGAATCACCAACGCGATGAAACCGTGATCGACGGCATCCGCACCAAGAAGCACAGCCTCAAGGAGTGCATCAACTGCCATGCCAGCGAGAAGACGGGCAGCGTCGCGGCCGCCAAGGACGATTTTTGCGTGAGCTGCCACAGCTATGCGGCAGTGAAAATCGATTGCTTCGATTGCCACTCGACCAAGCCGCAAGGCTCGGCGGCGATGCATCCGCTGAATGCTGAAACGGCGCATTACAAGCACAAGCTTGCCGCACAGGCGACAAACAAAGTCAGTGCGGAAGAGATGGCAAGGATTGCCCAATGAGTGAGCTGAAACCAATGTCTGACCAGGCACCTGAATCCCGTGATCGTCGCCGTTTTGTCGGCGCCGCCGCGGCAGCCGCGGGTCTGGCGATAGCCCCCGGCGTGATGCTGGTCGAAGTGGCGCATGGCCGTCCGGAAGACCAGGCCGCCAGCAGCGCCGTGCGCTGGGGCATGCTGGTCGATGCGACCAGGTGCGCGACCGGCTGCAATGAGTGCGTCACCGCGTGCAGCACCGAAAACGGCTGGACGCCGGTGGCGGAAAGCGCGCATCCCAGGCAGGCGCCGCAGTGGATCCGCAAGCTCGAACTGCAGGATCCGCTGACGCAGATGGAAACCAGCCTGCCGATGATGTGCCAGCACTGCGCCGAGCCGCCGTGCGTGGACGTCTGCCCGACCGGCGCGTCGTTCAAGCGTGCCGACGGCATCGTGCTGGTCAACCGCCACACCTGCATCGGCTGCCGCTACTGCATGATGGCCTGCCCCTACAAGGCGCGCTCGCTGGTGCACGAGCCGCTGAACGACACCCAGAAGCCGGATGTGCCGCGCGGCATCGGCTGCGTCGAATCGTGCACCCTGTGCGTGCAGAAGGTGGATCGCGGCGACGGCAACACCGCGTGTGCCGAGGCGTGCACCGCCGCCGGCCACGACGCCCTGCTGTTCGGCGACATGAACGACCCCGAAAGCGAGATTTCCAGGCGCTTGCGCGAGCTGCCGACCAAGCAGGTGCGTGCGGACCTGAATCTCAACCTTGGCATTCGCTATCACGGAATCTAAATCAACATGGCAAGCATCACCTTCCGCGAAGTAGAGGGCAGCAGCCTGAAATACTGGCTGCTGTTCGGGGGCCTCGGCCTCTTCGTCCTGTTCGGCGCGCTGGCCTGGAACACCATGCACCACTACGGCCACGTCGTGACCGGCATGGACAACCAGATCGTCTGGGGCCTGCCGCACGTGTTTGCGGTGTTCCTGATCGTGGCGGCGTCCGGTGCGCTGAACGTCGCTTCGATCGCCTCGGTGTTCAACAAGCCGATGTACAAGCCGCTGGCGCCGCTGTCGGCGATCCTGTCGCTGGCGCTGATGCTGGGCGGCCTGCTGGTGCTGGTGCTCGACCTCGGTCGTTCCGACCGCCTGATCGTGGCG
This sequence comes from Pseudomonadota bacterium, assembly GCA_021791235.1. Next base: position 10,881 of record JAJYXA010000124.1, on the reverse strand, counting down.
ATGACGCACTTCAACTTCAAGTCGATGTTCACCTGGAACGTGTTCCTGTATTCCGGCTTCTTCGTGCTGGTGGGGGCTTACCTGTGGACCATGCTGGACCGCAGCGTCAAGACCTACTCCAAGGCGGCGGGCACCGCGGCCTTCATCTGGCGTCTGATCCTGACGACCGGTACCGGCTCGCTGTTCGGCTTCCTGATTGCGCGTGAACTGTACGGCACCGCCATGCTGGCGCCGATGTTCATCATCATGTCGTTCGCCTACGGCCTGGCGATCTACCTGATGGTGCTGGCCGCGGCCTACGCCTGGACCGGCCGGCCGCTGGGCGATGCGGTGATGATGCGCCTGAAGAACCTGCTCGCGGTGTTCGTCGCGGCGGTGCTGTACTTCGTCGTCGTCCACCACATGACCAACCTCTACTTCACCCGCTATCACGCGGTTGAAGCCTTCATCCTGCGCGACGGCGGCATCTTCACCGCGCTGTTCTGGGTGGGGCAGATCGTCATCGGCGGCGTGGCGCCGCTGGTCATTCTGCTGAGCGGCCTGGGCAGGCAGCGCATGTGGATCATGATTGCGTGTGCCCTCGTCATCCTCGGCGGCGTGTCGCAGATGTACGTCACCATCATCGGTGCGCAGGCGTACCCGCTGGACATGTTCCCCGGCCTCGCCGAGAAGAGCAGTTTCTTCGACGGCGAAGTGCACGGCTACACGCCCAGCGTGCCCGAACTGTTCCTTGGCCTCGGCGGCGTGGCGATCGCATTGCTGGTGACCACCTTTGCGATCAAGGTGCTGCGCCTGCTGCCGGCCAGCCTGGACGACGCCACCGTCGCCAAGCTGGAACACTGATTGCATGAACCTGCCGGCCATGGCCAGGCAGGGGAGTGGCCGGCATGAACCAGCAAGCCACCTCGGCATCTTCCCTGAACCATCCTGACGCGCGCGGGGCTTTCATGCCCCACAAGGGGACTCCGACTTTCTATGAGGATAAATCCTCATGAAAGATCGTATGCCCCGCGTCTTCATTTCGGCTGCGCACAAATCGTCCGGCAAGACCACGCTCACCCTCGGTTTGTGTGCCGCCCTGCATGCGCGCGGCCATGCGGTGCAGCCATTCAAGAAAGGGCCCGACTACATCGATCCGCTGTGGTTGGGGATGGCGGCGCAGCGCCCCTGCTACAACCTCGATTTCCACATGATGCAGCGCGACGAAATCGAGCGGCGGTTTGCCCGCAGTGCCGCGGGCGCGCGCATCAGCCTGATCGAAGGCAACAAGGGCCTGTATGACGGCCTCGATCTCGACGGCAGCAACAGCAATGCGGCGCTGGCCACGCTGCTGGGCGCGCCGGTGGTGCTGGTGATCGACGCGCGCGGCATGACGCGCGGGGTGGCGCCGCTGATTCTCGGCTACCAGGCGTTCGACCGCGACATTCGCATTGCCGGCGTCATTCTCAACAATCTGGGCGGCAGCCGCCACGAATCCAAGCTGCGCGCGGTGATCGAGCATTACACCGACGTCGGGGTGATCGGCGCGGTGCAGCACGACGCCAGCATGCAGATCGCCGAACGGCATCTGGGGCTGGTTCCGGCCAACGAGCAGGATGCCGCGCGCGCGCGGATCCGGCATGTCGGCGAGCGCGTGGCCGCGCAGGTCGATCTCGAACGGCTGCTGGCGATTGCCGACAGTGCACCGGAGTTGGACGTCCCGCTTGCCACTGAAACGGCAACGTCTGCCGAACGGGTGCGCATCGGCATCGCGCGCGATCTGGCCTTCGGTTTTTACTACAGCGAGGATCTCGACAGCCTGCGCGCCGCCAACGTGGAACTGGTCGACATCGACACCCTGCATGCGCCGGCGCTGCCGGACGTGGACGGCCTCATCATCGGCGGCGGCTTCCCCGAAATGTTCATGAAGGAACTGGAAGCCAACACCGCGCTGCGCTCGCAGATTCGCGACGCGATTGAAGCCGGACTGCCCGCCTATGCCGAATGCGGCGGGCTGATGTATCTGTCGAAGAGCCTCAGCTGGCAGGGGCAGACGCGGCAGATGGTCGGCGTGGTGCCGGGCGACACGGTGATGCACGAGCGCCCGGTTGGGCGGGGCTACGCCCGCCTGCAGCCGACCGGCGACGACCACTGGCAGGAAACCGCCCCCATCCCGGCGCACGAATTTCACTATTCCAGCCTGGAAAACCTGCCGCCCGACTCCATGTACGCGTATCAGGTGACGCGCGGTCACGGCATCGATGGCCGGCACGACGGCTATCAGCAACACAACCTGCTCGCCGCGTACGTGCATCGCCGCGGCACCGGCGCGCGGGGCTGGATCGCGCCGTTTTTGAACCAGGTGCGCGCGCACAAGGCGCGCGCTGCCGCCTAATTTTCACAAGGACACGACCATGATCAAGATCACCGACGCCGCCGCTACGCAGATTCGCGTCGCCAACAACAACCCCGACGTGTTCGAGATGATCCTGCGCGTCGCCGCTTACCAGGAAGACGACGGCAGCGTGAACTACGGCATGGGTTTCGATATCGAGCGCGAAGCCGACGAGCACCTCGTCGTCAACGGCATCGAGATTTTGATCGCGGCCTCCAGCACGCCCTACCTGCAGGGGGTGACGCTCGATTTCGTCGAAATGAGCCCGGGCGACATGCGCTTCATTTTCATTCCGCCCTATTCAGCAGAAGACGGGCCCGCCGAGTCTGGCGACGAATCCGCTCCCGCCGAGTGAACCCATGAACTACCTGCCCATCTTCCTCGATCTGCGCGACCGCCACTGCCTGGTGGTGGGCGGCTCCGAGACTGCCGCGCGCAAGGCCGAACTGCTGCTGCGCGCCGGCGCGTACGTTGATGTCGCTGCGCCCGCCTTGCACGAGGGGTTCGAACGCCTGCCGCATGCCGATCACCTGAAACGCATCGCGGAGGCGTTTACGCCAGACCTGCTCGACGGCAAGGACGCGGTGATCGTGGTGGAGGAAGAGGCGGCAACTGCCAAAGTCATCGCCGATGCGGCGCGCGCGCGCCACATCCCGGTGAATGTCGCCGACAAGCCCGCGCTGTGCAGCTTCATCCTGCCGTCGATCATCGACCGCTCGCCGATCATGGTGGCGGTTTCCAGCGGCGGCGAATCGCCGGTGCTCGCGCGCATGCTGCGCGCGCGGCTGGAAACCCTGATCCCTGCGGCCTACGGTCGCCTCAGCGCGCTGGCATCGCGCTACAAGGACCGCGTGCGAGCGGCGATCAAGCCGGAGCAGCGCCGTGCCTTCTGGGAAAAAGTGTTCCTCTCGCCGGTCGCCGAAATGGTGTTCTCCGGCCGTGATGCCGAAGCCGGGGCCCAGCTCGACGCCATGATCAAGGACTCAGCCTCCCACGACATCCCCCGCGGCGAGGTGTATCTGGTCGGCGCCGGTCCCGGCAACCCAGACCTGCTGACCTTCCGCGCGCTGCGCCTGATGCAGCAGGCCGATGTCATCGTCTACGACCGCCTCGTCTCGCAACCGATCCTCGACATGTGCCGGCGCGACGCCGAGCGCGTCTACGTCGGCAAGGAACGCGACGACCACGCGGTGCCGCAGGAAGAGATCAACCTCATGCTGGTGCGCCTGGCCAAGGAAGGCAAGCGCACGCTGCGCCTGAAGGGGGGCGACCCCTTCATCTTCGGCCGCGGCGGCGAGGAAATCGAAACCCTGGTCGAGCACGGCGTGCCGTTCCAGGTGGTGCCCGGCATCACCGCGGCGGCCGGCGTGGCGTCCTACGCGGGCATCCCGCTCACCCACCGCGACTACGCGCAGTCGGTCGCCTTCGTCACCGGCCACCTGAAGGAAAACACCTTCAACATGAACTGGGAAGGCATTGCGCGGCAAGACCAGACCATTGTCATCTACATGGGGTTGAAAGGGCTGCCGCTGCTGTGCGAGGCGCTGATCAAGCACGGCCTGATGCCCGACACCCCGGCCGCCATCATCCAGCATGGCACGCTGCCCACCCAGCGCGTCGTCACCGGCGACCTCACCACGCTGCCGGCGCTGGCCGAGCAGGCCGGACTCAAGGCGCCCACCCTCATCATCGTCGGCAACGTCGTCAAGCTGCGCGAAAAACTCGGCTGGTATCAGCCCGAACTGCACAGCGAACAGGCGCACCGCACCCCGCTCGAAGCGCCGGCTCACCTGCGTTGACGGCAGGATGAACACTGCGCGCCCGCAACTGGGCAACCGCGCCGATATCGAGGCGCAGGTGGCGGTGCTGCGGAAGTCCGGGCGGCACATCCTGCCGGTGCAGTGGCAGGGGCGGCCCGCCTGGCTCAAGCTCAGCGTGCCGCAGCCGCCCGCCTGGCGCTACCGACTGCTGGCCGGCATGGCCCGGCTGCTGCGGCACGCCGCCCTGCAGCCGGTGCGTCCGCACGGCGGCGCGGCCGGCATCCGCAACGAAGCCGGGCGCCTCACCACCCTGGCCAGCGCCGGCCTGCACGTTCCGCAACTGCTGGCGCATGCCGACCACTGGCTGCTGATTTCCGACCTTGGCGACACCACGCTCGAATCGCTGATCCGCCATGCCGATGCCGCCGCGCGGCTGGAATACTGGCGGCGCGGCGCCGACTATATCCGGCAGGCGCATCGGGCCGGACAATATTTGAGCCAGGCATTCGCGCGCAACCTGGTGTGGTCGCCCGATCACGGTCTCGGCGCGATCGATTTCGAGGACGATCCGATCCCATGACGCTGGCCCAGGCGCAGATCCGCGACTGGCTGCCGTATTTCTTTTCAACCGCGATTTATTTTGAAAACTGTCTGCCCGTGTTGTGCGACAGGATTCACGCCGTGCTGGCGCAAGAAGATGCGGCCGTCCGCGATGGCGTGTACACCGCGCTGCGCCGCACCGCCTGGCTGCGTGGACTGCGCCGGCTGCCCCAACGGATGCGGCGGCGCGATGTCCTGAAAACCCGATGCTTCGGCGAACTGGCGCGCCTGTGCAGCCAGCGTTTCCCGCCTCCATCGTCATGAACGGACGGCCCGTGCGTTTCGAGCTGTCGCGCAAAAGCTTCAAACGCTGCAAGTCGACTCAAGACTGAACGCTCACACCCGCGTGGGTGCGTGCGCGTCAACATGTTCGCTCACATGTCGCACCATGCTGTTCGCCAGTTCACGCTCTCCCACCAGCACCTCGACCCCTTGTTCGCGACGCAGCAGCGCGGCCCCGTCTTCGCTGTGGCTGCGCACCACGACGTGGATGCGCGGGTTGAGGGTGCGGGCAATTTCGATCATTTTGCGGGCCTTGAAGGCATCGGGCGTGGCAATCACCAGCATCTGCGCGCGCGCGACGTGCGCCTGGATCAGCACCGCCGGTTCGGAGGCGTCGCCGACGACCGCGTGGATGCCGCGTCCGCGCAAATTCTCGACGGCTTCGCGCTGCTGCTCCGCGACCACATAAGGCAGTCCCCGCGCGTCGAGCGCCTCGGCAATGCGCTGCCCGACGCGGCCGAATCCAACCAGCACCACGTGGCCGCTCAGGGCATGTGACGCCACGTCGGAGGGCAGCTCGGCCAGCGGGTCGTCGCGGTGTTCCAGTTCGCGCGCGCGGCGCGAGCGTGAACGGATCCAGGCCTGCGCCGGTTCCACCATCCGGAACACCAGCGGATTGAGCGCAATCGAAATCAGCGCCCCGGCCAGAATCAGGCTTTGCCCTTCGACGGGCAGCACGCCCAAGGCCGCGCCCAGCCCGGCCAGAATGAACGAGAACTCGCCGATCTGCGCGAGGCTGGCGGATACCGTGAGCGCGGTATTGAGCGGGTAGCGGAACGCCAGCACCAGCAGAAATGCCGCCAGCGACTTGCCGAACACGATGATGGCGACCACCGCCAGCACCTGCAGCGGTTGCTCCATCAACACGCGCGGATCGAACAGCATGCCCACCGCGACGAAGAACAGCACCGCGAAGGCATCGCGCAGCGGCAGCGATTCCTCGGCGGCGCGGTAGCTCAGCGCCGATTCGCGCAGCACCATGCCGGCGAAGAACGCCCCCAGCGCAAACGACACGCCGAACAGCGCCGCCGAGCCGTAGGCGATACCGAGCGCCGCGGCCACCACGCACAGCGTGAAGAGCTCGCGCGAACCGGTGCGCGCCACCTGCCACAGCAGCCAGGGGAAAAAACGCCGTCCCACCACCAGCATCAGGCCGATGAATATCACCACCTGGCCGAGTGTGAGCGCCAGCGTGCCCAACAGCGAATGCGGGTTCGCGGCCGCGGCGCCGCCGCCGAACATCCCGGCCAGCGGCGGCAGCAGCACCAGCACCAGCACCATCGCCAGGTCTTCCACCACCAGCCAGCCCACCGCGATGCGGCCGTTCGGGGTGGCCAGCACGCCGCGGCTTTCCAGCGCCTTCAACAGCACCACCGTGCTCGCCACCGACAGCGACAGCCCGAACACGAGGCCGGCCATCAGATTCCAGCCCCACCAGTGGGCCAGGCCCATGCCCATCGCGGTGGCCACCGCGATCTGCACCACCGCGCCGGGCAGCGCGATTTTCTTCACCGACAGCAGATCGTCGAGCGAGAAATGCAGCCCCACGCCGAACATCAGCAGCATCACGCCGATTTCCGCCAGTTGCCCGGCCAACGCAGTGTCCGCTACGAAGCCCGGCGTAAACGGTCCGATCGCGATGCCCGCAACCAGATAACCCACCAGCGCAGGCAACTTCAGGCGCACGGCGATGAAACCGAATATCAGCGCCAGCCCAAGCGCGGCGGCAATCGTGGTGATGAGGTCGACGCTGTGCGGCATAACGGGGCGCCGGCTGGCGGGCCGGCGGAAGCTCGATAAAGGTGGACGGGCTTGAGTATACAGGATGCGTCGGCGTCGCTCGGGCCGGTGCGCAGAAGTGCGATCGTTCAGCGCGGGACTGGTTCATTCGCAAGGCGCGGCTAGAATAAAAGACGGATTTATCCTGAAGAGCCCGCCATGACCCCCACGCTCACCCTCGACGGCAACGAGGCCGTTGCCCGCATGGCCTACCTCGCCAGCGAGGTGATCGCGATCTATCCCATCACGCCTGCCTCCGGCATGGGCGAATGGGCGGACGAGTGGGCGTCGCAGGGCCGGCCCAACCTGTGGGGCGCGGTGCCGAGAATCATCGAGATGCAGTCCGAAGGCGGCGCCGCCGGCGCGCTGCACGGCGCGCTCACCTCCGGCGCGCTGGCGACCAGCTTCACCGCCAGCCAGGGCCTGCTCTTGATGATCCCCAACCTCTACAAGATCGCCGGCGAGCTGACGCCCTTCGTGCTGCACGTCGCGGCGCGCGCGGTCGCCACGCATGCGCTGTCGATCTTCGGCGACCAGTCCGACGTCATGGCCTGTCGCGCCACCGGCTGCGCGCTGCTCGCCGCCAACTCGCCGCAGGAGGCGCAGGACTTCGCGGTCATCGCGCAGGCGGCGACGCTGGCCGGGCGCATCCCGGTCATCCATTTCTTCGACGGCTTCCGCACCTCGCACGAGGTGGCGAAGATCGTCGCGGTGGAGGCCGATACCGTGCGCGCCATGCTCGATGCCGATTTCATCGCCGCCCACCGCGCTCGCGCGCTGTCGCCGGAACACCCGGTGCTGCGCGGCAGTTCGCAGAACCCGGACGTGTTCTTCCAGTCGCGCGAGCGCGCCAATCCCTACTACGACGCGTTCCCGCAGATCGTGCAGGCGGCGATGGACCGTTTCGGCGAACTCGGCGGACGGCGCTATCGCCTGTTCGAGTATATCGGCGCGATGGATGCCGAGCGTGTCATCGTGCTGATGGGCTCCGGCGCCGAAACCGCGCACGAGACGGTCGAGCATCTCACCGCGCGCGGCGAGAAAGTGGGCGTGCTGAAGGTGCGGCTGTACCGGCCGTTTTCGCCGGGCGCGCTGCTCGATGCGCTGCCACCCACGGCACAAGCCATTGCCGTGCTCGACCGCTGCAAGGAGCCCGGCGCCGACGGCGAGCCGCTGTACAAGGACGTGGTGACCGCGCTGGCGCAGGCGGCGGCGGACGGCGCGCGCGCCATGTTGCGCGTCATTGGCGGCCGCTATGGCCTGGCAGGCAAGGAATTCACCCCCGGCATGGTGAAGGCGGTGTTCGATGAACTGTCGAAGGCGTTGCCGAAGCCCCACAAGGGGACTCCGACTTTCTACGGGCTGAAGCCCGTGAAAAATCGTATGCGCCAGTTCACCATCGGCATTCATGACGACCTCACCCATCTGTCGCTGCCATGGGACGCGGCCTTCCGCAGCGATGCGTCGCGGCAATTGCAACATGCAGTTTTCTGGGGCCTCGGCGCCGACGGCACGGTGTCGGCCAACAAGAACTCGATCAAGATCCTCGGCGAAGCCACCGATCTGCAGGTGCAGGGCTACTTCGTCTACGACTCCAAGAAGTCCGGCGCGGTGACGGTGTCGCACCTGCGCTTCGGCCCCGTACCTATCCGCTCGGCCTATCTGGTGGAGGCGGGCATGGCCGGCTTCGTCGCCTGCCACCAGCCGGTGTTCGTCGAACGCTACGATCTGCTGGAGCATGCCGCGCCCGGCGGCGTGTTCCTGCTCAACACCCCGGCGCCGCCGGAGCAGGCGTGGGACACGCTGCCGGAAAAACTGCGCGCGCAGATTCGCGACAAGCGCCTGCGGCTGTGGGTGATCGACGCCTACGCCGTCGCCGCCGAGGCCGGCATGGGGCGGCGCATCAATACCATCATGCAGACCTGCTTCTTCTCCATCTCCGGCATCCTGCCCAGGGACGAAGCGATCGCCGCGATCAAGCACGCGGTTGACAAGACCTACGGCCGGAAGAGCAGTCGCCTGGTGGAGCTGAATTACCGTGCCATCGATATGACGCTGGCGAAGCTGCATCAAGTCACCATTCGTCATTCCGGCGAAGGCCGGAATCCAGCTGAAATTGAACTGGATGCCGGCCTTCGCCGGCATGACGACACCTTCCCCGCCTTCGTGCGCGACCTCACCCTGCCGATCTACCAGGGCCGCGGCGATCGCCTGCCGGTATCGCGTTTTCCCGAAGATGGCACCTATCCGCTCGGCACCGCGCAATACGAAAAGCGCAACATCGCGCTGGAAATCCCGGTGTGGGAGCCCGACCTCTGCACCCAGTGCGGCAAGTGCGTGTTCGTCTGCCCGCACAGCGCGATCCGCGCGCGCGCCTTCAAGGCCGAGGATGCGGCCAGCGCCCCGCCGACGTTCAAACACGTTCCGGCGAAGAACAAGGACCTGCCCGCCGGAACCCGCATCGGCTACCAGGTGGCGCCGGAGGACTGCACCGGCTGCGGCGACTGCGTCGAGGCCTGCCCGATCCACGACAAGTCCAACGTCAGCCGCCGGGCGGTGAACATGGCGCCGATCGGCCCGTTGCGCAATCAGGAGCGCGACAACTTCGCCTTCTTCCTGCGCCTGCCCGAGTTCGACCGCGGCGCGATCAAGCACGGTACGATTCCCGGATCGATGCTGCTCGATCCGCTGTTCGAATTTTCCGGCGCCTGCGCCGGATGCGGCGAGACGCCCTATATCCGGCTCGCGACGCAACTCTTCGGCGACCGCATGCTGATCGCCAACGCCACCGGCTGCTCGTCCATCTACGGCGGCAACCTGCCGAGCACGCCCTACACGGTGAACGGCGCCGGGCGCGGCCCGGCGTGGAGCAATTCGCTGTTCGAGGACAACGCCGAATTCGGCCTCGGCATGCGCCTGGCGGCCGACCAGCTGATGGACTACGCGCAGCAGCTGGTGAAGGAACTCGCCAGCGACATCGGCGGCGATCTCGCCGACGCGCTCGTCAAAGCCGACCAGCGCGAGGAGGCCGGCATCGTCGAACAGCGCGGGCGCGTCACGCTGCTGCTCGACAAACTGGCGACGTCGAAACACCCGCGCGCGCAGGAACTCGCCAGCGTCGCCGAATGGCTGATCCGCCGCTCGGTGTGGATCATCGGCGGCGACGGCTGGGCCTACGACATCGGCTACGGCGGCCTCGACCACGTGCTGGCGCTGCCTTGCGACGTCAACATCCTGGTGCTCGACACCGAGGTCTATTCCAACACCGGCGGCCAGACCTCCAAGGCCACGCCGCTCGGCGCGGTGGCCAAGTTCTCCGCCGCCGGCAAGCCCACCGCGAAGAAGGATCTCGCCAAACTGGCGAGCGACTACGGCCATATCTATGTGGCAACCGTTGCTTACGGCGCCAGGGACGTGCAGACCCTGCGCGTGTTCCACGAAGCCGAATCCTACCCCGGCCCCTCGCTCATCGTCGCCTACAGCCCCTGCATCGCCCACGGCTACGACCTGCTCTACAACCAGCGCCAGCAGGAACTCGCGGTGAAGAGCGGGCACTGGCCGCTCATCCGCTTCGACCCGCGGCTGGCGGAGGCGGGCGGCAATCCCTTCAAGCTCGACTCCGCCGCGCCCAGCCAGCCGGTCAAGGCCTTCATGGAATCGGAAACCCGCTTCGCCATGCTCGCGCGCAGCCACCCCGAGGCGGCGCAGCGTTTTCTTGAACAGGCGCAGCGGGACGCCGAGCGGCGCTTCAAGACGTATCAGGACATGGCACTCGATCGTCATTCCGGCGTCGTCACCCCGGAAGGTATTAATCCGGGGCGGAATCCAGAGAAGTGAAACAGCCCTGCGTTTACATGCTGGCAAGCCAGCGCAACGGCACGCTCTACATCGGCGTGACGTCCGACTTGATCAAGCGTGTGTGGGAACACAAGCAGGATTTTGTCGAAGGCTTCACCAAGAAGCCTCTCTTGAAATTTGAGTGGGTAAGCTGACGCCATATTGATCAACTGGGACGGGTGAATTGATGACTGCCAAGCTGTTTGAATCTGCCTTGGGGATTACGCCGCCGTGGGCGGTGGCGTCGGT
>JAJYXA010000154.1 GCA_021791235.1 Pseudomonadota bacterium | reverse complement strand
GAAGCTGAGGCAAACTACTACCGGCAACTCGCCGAACAGACCGAATCAACGGCCTGCACTTAAACCAAATGGCCTCCACGAAAGTCGGGGCGGTTCACTCATCTTTTGAATTATCCTTGAAAGTAAAGATGATCTTCTTAGTCATTAGATAGGGACGCCCAACGTTTGAATTTACCGGCCTGCGCGGCTTTTCGCGCAGGCCCGGTGGATCGCAGGGTTAGGCGGCACTTGTACCACCCATTGATTTAAGGCCTTGCAACTTGCGATAGTAGCCAGCCAACCTTTCCGACTCGGCTGTCACGTCCGGCGCAAACCAGGAGATACTTGCGCGAAACGCAGACACAAAGGCCAAGAAATCTACTGCGCCAATCGTCTTGTAGAAGTTGATTGGTTTACCGTAGTCGCTGTCCCGAAATGAGCCATGCGTAATGCCATGACGGTTTGTTCCGTCAATGAATGGATATTTCTCGGAGTCTACGTACAAGACGTTGGTTGTGAACGAGACAAACGAGTCCATCATCGAAACAATCTCGCCGGTTGCTCCGATATTCTTCTCGATCGACTCACGTTTGCAGTCCGTTGCCAGTGCGGAAAATACGCCGCGGACGCTTTTACAGGACAAACCGCGTTTGGCCAAGAGCTCCCGTCCAGCACCCTCGATCACAGGAACTAGGCCGGCGACTGCGACATGATGGAGGCCGAGGAAATGAGCCTCAATAGATTCTGCGATCGTTTCTTTGTAGTCGGCGATTACCGGGGTTATTGGATAACGACTACAGGCCATTGCAGCTAAGCCGTCCGCTCCGTACAACAGCGCTAACCACTGCTCTAAGTCGCGCTGACTAAACCCACTCCCTTTGCGAAGAATTTCAGCTGCCATAGTGCTAAGGAAGCCCATGGCAGCGTAGGGCGGAAGGAACCATCCAACGCTTGAGAAAGCCTTCTCGAAGTGCTGAAGAGCTCCAATAGTCATGGCTATTCCGCTTGACGTTTGAGTTCACCCGCTCGCGGAAGCGAGCAAAGCCCGCTGTAGCGAGTCGGGTGAAACGAAGGGTTAGGCGTCACTGCTTGGAAGATCATTGAGGCGCACTCGCTCAACGATTAGACGCGCAGCTTGAACCGCGGAGTGTTCTTTGAGATCGACGTACCCATCGATGGAGAACAGTCCAGAAATGACAGTGTCGTCGAATCTCATAAACATCAGAGCATGGTCGCTCTTGTTCTTGATGATGTTGCGGATAGCTCGCCACTCGATGCCGCACCATTGCTTGCGCTCGTAGTCCTCCGAGACGAAGATGACGACTAGGTCTGAGTTGTTGAGATAGATCTTCTGAAGGAGAGTGTCCAGATTCGGTCTCGCCAACTGAGCAGTGAAGTCCTTGTCGTAGAAGACTGACCCTGCACCAAGTCGCTTCTTTATCTCTCCGGCGACGGCAGCAACGTACTCGCGTTGCTCGCCTGGAAATGACAGGGCAACTTTAAATCTAATCTCCTCTACTCGCCCAGGTTGATTGCCTTGATTGACGAATGTCTGGTTCGCGATCCCAGCTGAGGAGAGAATCTCGAAGAGATCCTCGTCCTTGACTGCCCAGTGTGTGCGGTTCATTTCCCATTGACCGATATCGAGTTGAACCTTCAGATTGGCGATCTCGCTGAAGTTGAACGGTGGGATACCGTCCTCAAACTCATATTCGACCAAGAGACTCTTGCCGCGCTCCTTGATTCGCCGAATGTAGCCAACACGCACGATCTCTTTCTGGCCTTCATACGCGAACAATGTTGGGAAGGACTTGAGCTCTTCGATTCGCGCCGCTGTGAGCTTTTTGAATCGATCGCGAAGGGTCTCGACTGTGTGCTCCCCAAAGCGCTCGCGATCGAACTCATAGGCGGATACATCCCAGGCCCCAACGTTTGACGTCACCAGTAGGTTGTACAAGCAATGCTCCTTTTCGGGCGTGGTTGACGCGACGCCATATTACGTTATGGAAAAGGAGACAGGTGACAGAAAAATGATCCCTCCCATTTTTTCTCAACCGCCAGGCGCGAACCTCATGGCGGCAATCACCCTGCCTGCTGGGCCAGGTCTCAATCGTTTGCCGCCGACATCACCTTCGTTTCCGTTTACGCGGGCAGCTGCAACCGCCGCATCGCCACCGCTGCCGCCGCCGTCCGCGTCTCCACACCCAGCTTCTCGAACAGGTTTTCCAGATGCTTGTTGATCGTCCGGTGGCTGATGCCCAGGATGTCGCCAATGTCGCGGTTGGTCTTGCCGTGGATCACCCAGTAGAGCACTTCCGCTTCACGCAGGGTGAGCCGGAAAGACTCGACCAGCACCCGGGTCATGGCGGTATTGTTTTCCTCATGCAATACCACCAGGCATTCCCCTTCATCGGTGCGCCCATGCAGGGCGCATACCATCCGCCCTTCGTCGCCCATGATTTCGATCGGTGCGGGCGGTTGCGGCTTGGCGAGTGCGGCCTGCAGCCATTCGTGTATGCGTGCGGCAAGCCGACGTTCGTCCTGGCCGCCGTATTTCTGCAACAGGGTTCGCGACAGCGGGGTTTGCCATAGCATCGCGCCGTCGGTCGGCCGGATGGCCATGCAGGCCTGGCCATAGGCATCCAGCACGCTGCGCGCCTGGCGCATCTGGCGGGCGCTTTGCACATGCCGGGCGATGCGCGCGAGCACTTCGGACGGCCGGATCGGTTTGGTGACGTAGTCGGCGCTGCCGGCGGCAAAGGCGGCCACCACGTGCTCGCTGTCGGTCAGCCCGGTCATGAAGATGATCGGGATGGGCTCGGTGACCGCATCCGCCTTCAGCTGCCGGGCCACCTGAAAGCCGTCCATGCCGGGCATGACCGCGTCCAGCAGGATGACGTCCGGCAGGCTCTGGCGCGCGCGCTGCAGGGCGCTCTCGCCGTTGGTGGCGACGAGCACCGCATAGCCGGCTTCGTCCAGCGCGTCATGCAGCAGGGACAGGTTCTCGGGCACGTCGTCCACGATCAGGACGACGTCCTCGTTCAGTCGGTCAATGGCTGGCATCGGTGTTCTTCCGCAGGATTTCCTTCATCGCCTCGAACTGGAAGCGTGCGGCCAGCGCCCGCATCACGCTGACGAACTCGGCGTGGGCCGGGTCCAGCGTTTCGATCTCGTCGAGTTTTTTCAGGATGCCGCGCAGGTAGCCGAGATCGATCAGTTCGCGGAGCGCCGCCATGTGCTCGGGCGCGGGGGGCGTGATGGGCGGCGCTGGCGCGGCAGGCGAAGGCCCGGCCGGCGGGGCGAGGTCGGCCCGTATCCACTCCAGGTTCAGGCGCTTGCCGAGCCAGTCCAGCAGCTCGTCGACGCGGAACGGCTTGGAGATGAAATCCTCGGCCGCGATGCCGACGTCGTTGTCGGCACCGCGCTCGAACGCGTTGGCCGAGACGATGGCGATCGCGGCGTCGGTCATCGCCCCCGCGCGGATGCGCCGCAGGGTCTCCCAGCCGTCCATGCCGGGCATCGCCAGGTCCATGAAGATGACGTGCGGCTGGCAGCGCGGGATTTGCGCCAGGCACTGCGGGCCGCTCGACGCCTGGATCACCTCGAAGCCCAGCGGCGCCAGGATGTTGAGCAGCAGTTCGCGCTCGACGTGTTCGTTGTCCACCACCAGGATGCGGCGGCGCACGCCCACGTAGCCGATGCGCTGCGCCAGCGGCGGCTCCTTGACGAGCTGCTCGGCATGGGGGCTGGGCAGGAAGAGCCGCACGTCGAAGCGGCTGCCCTCCCCCGGCAGGCTCTCCACGCTCATCTCGCCGCCCATCAGGTCGGTCAGCATGCGCGCGATGGTCAGCCCCAGGCCGGTGCCGCCGGTCGCGCCGACGTGGGCCGCGCTGCCCCGCGAGAACGGCTCGAAGATGTTGGCAATCTCCTCGGGCGAAATCCCCGGCCCCGTGTCCTCGATCGAGAAGAACGCCATTTCGCGCTGGTAGCGCAGGCGCAGGGTGACGCTGCCGCTGACGGTGAACTTGACGGCATTGCCCAGGATGTTGAGCAGGATCTGGCGCAGGCGCCGTTCGTCGGCCCGCACCCGGTCGGGCAGCGGCCCTTCCGGCAGGAAGTGGAAATCCAGCCCCTTCTGCCGCGCCTGCTGCTCGACCATGCCGACCAGCTGCTGGATGAAATCCGGGAAGTCGAGCGGGCGCACGTTGAGCGCGAACTTGCCGCTCTCGATGCGGGCGATGTCGAGCGTGCCCTCGATCAGCGACAGCAGGTGGTCGCCGCTGCGGCGGATGACGCTGATCGCCTGGCGGCGGTGCGGCGGGATCGCCTCGTCCTGGTCGAGGATCTGGGCGTAGCCGAGGATGCTGTTGAGCGGCGTGCGCAGCTCGTGGCTGATCGACGTGATGTAGCGGCTCTTGGCCTGGTTGGCCTGGTCGGCGGACAGCTTGGCGCTCTGTAGCAGTTCGTCGGTGCGGCGGTGGGAATCGATCTCCTGCATCAGCAGCTGGGTCTGGCGGTTGGATTCCTCCTGCGCCACCTGCCGGCTCTTGTGGGTCAGCACCAGCCACCAGGCGACGATGCCGGACACCAGCAGCAGCACGGCGAAGGCGCGCTGGTAGGACTGCTGCAGCGCGGGCAGCAAGGCTGTCGCGTCGTCGTTCAGGGCCAGCACTTCCTGGTAGTAGAGCAGGCCCACCAGCAGGATCAGCAGCGGCACCACGCCGGCCATCAGCAGCAGATAGTGGCCCAGCCCCGCCTCCAGATAGGGGCGCGTCCGCGCCGGCATGAAGCGCTCCAGCAGCCCGCTCCACTGTTCGCCGAGCCGGGCGTGGGGCTTGCAGAGATCGTGGCAGCGCGCGTCGAGCGAACAGCAGAGCGAGCAGATGTGGTCCTGGTAGGCGGGGCAATGGGCGAGGTCCTCGCCTTCGTAGTCCTTGCCGCAGATGCAGCATTCGTGGGTCGCCGCGCCGCTTGCCGGCTGCGCCGCGCGCGCGAGGTAGTAGCGTCCGCCGGTGAGCCAGGCGATCAGCGGCGAGCAGACCAGCGCCGCCCCCAGCGCGATGAAGATGGCGAAGGGCTGCAGCGTGTCGCCGAACAGGCCGAGGTAGGCCGCCACCGAGAGGCCCGAGGCGATGCCCATCGCGCCGACGCCGACCGGGTTGATGTCGTACAGGTTGGCGCGGCGGAATTCGATGCCGGGCGGCGACAGGCCCAGCGGCTTGTTGATCACCAGGTCGGCCACCACCACCATCATCCAGGCGACCGCGACGTTGGAATACAGGCCCAGCACCCGGCCCAGGGCCTGGAACAGGTCCATTTCCATCAGCATCAGCGCGATCAGCGTATTGAACACCACCCACACCACGCGCCCCGGATGGCTGTGCGTCAGGCGGGCGAAGAAATTGGACCAGGCCAGCGAACCGGCGTAGGCGTTGGTGACGTTGATCTTGAGTTGGGAGATCACCACGAACAGGGCCGTGGCCGCGACCGCCCAGCCATAGTGGGGAAACACGTATTCCCAGGCCACGAGATACATCTGGTTCGGGTCCACGGCCCGCTCCGGCGGCACGCTATGGCTGATGGCGAGCCAGGCCAGCAGCGCGCCGCCGAGCATCTTGACCACCCCCGGCACCACCCAGCCGGGCCCGCCGACCAGGACGCTCGCCCACCAACGGCGGTGGTTGGCGCGGTTGTGTTCCGGCATGAAGCGCAGGTAGTCCACCTGTTCGCCCATCTGCGTGATCATCGCCAGCCCCACCGCCATGGCCGCGCCGAACAGGTGGATGTCGAAGCCCGGCGTGCCCTTGCCGGCATAGCCGACGATGCCGGCAAAGGCCGTCGGTTCCTGCACCAGCAGGAAGACATAGGGCAGCACCAGCATGACCAGCCAGACCGGCTGGGTGATCGTCTGCAGCTTGCTGATCGCCGTCACGCCGTGGGTGACCAGCGGAATCACCACCAGCGCGCAGATCAGGTAGCCCCACGCCGGCGGGATGCCGAAGGCGAGTTCCAGCGCGTAGGCCATGATGGCCGCTTCGAGCGCGAAGAAGATGAAGGTGAACGACGCGTAGATCAGCGAGGTGATGGTGGAGCCGAGATAGCCGAAGCCAGCGCCTCGCGTCAGCAGGTCCATGTCCAGCCCATGGCGGGCCGCGTAGATGCTCACCGGCAGGCCCACCAGGAAGATGATCAGGCCGGTGGCGAGGATGGCCAGCGCGGCGTTGACGAAGCCGTAGTTGACCAGCAGCGTCGCCCCCACCGCCTCCAGCACGAGGAAGGCGGCCGCGCCGAACGCCGTGTTGGCCACCCGCGACTCGGTCCACTTGCGGTAGCTGCGCGGCGTGAAGCGCAGCGCGTAATCCTCCATGGTCTCGTTGGCGACCCAGGTGTTGTAGTCGCGGCGGACCTTGACGACACGCTGCAGTGCCTTCGGCGGAGGAGGCTCCGTCTGTGGCGTTTCCAAAATTTCCAAGTTGCCGGACCCCAGGCAGAGTTGTTGTATTGACGCTCGCCCATGACGGACGAGTGCCGGGTTTGATCAGCAGTACTGGGGAATTACGGGAGCAAGCGATGTGCCAGCCCGCTCCGAGGGGTGTGGACAGGCCCTACGCCTTGCCGAAGCGGTTCGCCAGGGCTTTCTTTCTCGCGAGCTGGGTCAGGGTGAGGGTCTTGGCGAATTCCTCGCTGCGGCGGATGTGGCGTTTGATCAGGTTGCGCGCCTTGGTCGCGTCCCGGTGCAGGAGGCATTGCGCGATCTCGTAATGTTCCTGGTAGGTGCGGCGGATGCGCTCCGGATCGTTGAAATCGACCCGGCGGATGACCCGGATGTGGTCGTTGATGTCGCGCAGGTACTTCACGAGGATGGCGTTATTGCTGCCCAGGGCGAGAGCGAGGTGGAAGGCTTCGTCGCTTTCTTCCATGGCGGTGGAACTGAGCTGCTCGGGTTGTCCGGCCGGATCCCAGAACGCCACCAGCCGCTCCACCTCGCTGGTGGGCATGTGGCTGCAGGCGTCTTCCACGGCGGCCATTTCCAGGGCGATCCGCACCCGGTAGTACTCCGACAGTTCCTCGACGTCGAGCTGGCGGATGAAGCAGCCCTGCTTGGAGCGGATGGTGAGGTGCCCCTCGTGCTCCAGGCGCATCAGGGCCTCCCTCACCGGGGTGCGGCTGACGCCGAAATAGTCCGCGAGCTCCGTTTCGGTCACCCGGCTTCCGGGATAGAGCTCGAAGCTGAGGATCATCTCTCGCAGGGTCTGATAAATGTCTTTGGTGGCGATGGGCTTGCGCGTCACGGCTGTGACTTCGGCATCCTCTGCATCCAACTGGGCGGCTGGTTTTTTCATGGTGTGTGTCGACGCTATTGTATACAACGTTAAGCCGGGAATGACCCTAGCTTAGCAATTCAAATGGAATCCTGCGCAGCGTTCGTTGCGCACCATCCTGGTTCATGGCCGCCCCTCTCCGCACCAGGATTGCTCATGAAATCCCCCCAATCCGGCCCGTGTGGCCTTGCGAGCCGATCAGCGCGAATGAGGCATGACGGGTGGTCGCGTCGAATCCGAATGATCTGGCACATCGTTTGCATACATCATTGCATACTTCGTTGTATACATTACGAAGTGGAACCTGGGTCAATTTAACGTATGAAAGGGAGAACATGAATAGCAGACAGGGCCGTTTCCGCCGGCCACACACCTCGATTCTGGCCACGCTTCTGGGGCTTTCCGGACTGCTGCTCCAGAGCGCCCAGGCAGCCGACTGGAGCGACACCTACATTGGCTACCGGTATGGCACCAAATTTGCTGAGCCTTACGAATCCAACGACATCACCAAAAACATCATCAACTTCAGCCATGTCAGCGGCTACAAGTACGGCACCAACTTCTTCAATGCCGACATCCTGCTCTCCGACAGCAAAGACCCGGCGAGCGCCACCTCCACGGATGGTGCCCACGAGGTGTATATCGTCTATCGCCATACGCTGGACCTCGGCAAGATCACCGGCAAGAGCTTCAAGTTCGGCCCCGTGAAGGACATCGGCCTCACTGCCGGCTTCGACTACAACAACAAGGACGACGCCGGCTACAACTCCAAGAAGCACATGCTGGTCGCCGGCCCCACGCTGATGATGGACGTCCCAGGCTTCCTGAACATCAGCCTGCTGGAACTGTGGGAAAGCAACGCGCCGTGCAACACCTACACCCACACCTGCGTAGATCGCTACAGCTACGATCCCCATCCCATGCTGACCGCTGCCTGGGGCATCCCCATCGGTTCCACGCCCCTGTCCTTCGAAGGCTTTGCCAACTTCATCGCATCCAAGGGCAAGGATGAGTTCGGCAGCGACACCAAGCCGGAAACGAATATCGACATGCAGGTGATGCTGGATGTGGGCGCAGTCACCGGTGGGCCGAAGAACACCTTCAAGGTGGGACTGGAATACCAGTACTGGAAGAACAAGTTCGGCAACGACAGCAAAGGGCCGGCCGGCTCGGGTGCCTTCGCCAAGACCCCGATGATCCGTGCCGAGTACCACTTCTGACGCCGGATGGCGTCGACCCCAGCAACCCGATTGATTAGGAGATGAACCTCATGAGCACGTCACGTTTTTCACCGGCACGCCGCACCGTCCTTAAATCTGCGCTCGGCGCCACCGCGCTGGCTGCCCTCGGGCCGTTTGCCGTGCGCAACGCTTCTGCCGCCAGCAAGCTGACCGTGGGCGTGATCTACGTCGGCCCCCGCGACGACTTCGGCTACAACCAGGCCCAGGCCCAGGCGGCCGCCATCATCAAGAAGCTGCCCGGCGTCAAGGTGGTCGAAGAGGAAAATGTCCCCGAGACCCTGGCCGTGCAGCAGACCATGGAGGCCATGATCCAGCAGGACGGCGCCAGTCTGATCTTCGCCACCTCCTTCGGCTATTTCGACCCCCACGTACTGAAGATGGCGGCCAAGTATCCGGACGTGCGCTTCGCCCACTGCGGCGGCCTGTGGACCGCGGGCAAGCACCCGAAGAACGTGGGCAGTTTCTTCGGTTACATCGACGAGTGCGAATACCTCAGCGGCGTGGTGGCCGCCCACGCCAGCAAGACCAAGAAGGCGGGCTTCATTGCCGCCAAGCCCATTCCCCAGGTGCTGCGCAACATCAATTCCTTCACGCTGGGCGCGCAGTCGGTCGATCCGTCGTTCACCACCCATGTGATCTTCACCGGCGACTGGTCGCTGCCGGTGAAAGAGGCGGAGTCCGCCAACAGCCTCATCGACCAGGGCTGTGACGTGCTGACCTGTCACGTCGACGGCCCCAAGGTGGTGGTGGAAACGGCCGAACGGCGCAAGGTGTATTCGTGCGGCTACCACGCAAGCCAGGCGGCGCTGGCGCCGCACGGCTACCTCACCGGGGCGGAATGGGATTGGGCCACGCCCTACAAGATGCTGGTGGCGGCCGCCCAGCAGAACAAACCCATGATCAATTTCCTGCGCGGCGGCCTGAAGGAAGGCTTCGTGAAAATGAGCCCCTACGGCCAGGCGGTCTCCCCCAAGGCCAGGAAGGCGGCCGACAGCGTCAAGGCCAGGATGCTCAAAGGCGATTTCGTCATCTTCAAGGGGCCGATCAAGGACAACACGGGCAAGACCGTGATTCCCGCGGGAACCAATTTTGGCCAGCAGGACGTGGCCCTGGAGCAGATGAATTATCTGGTCGCGGGCGTGGTGGGAAAAATCTGAGGCCCGCATGACGAGCCGCAGCGACGCGTCAGGGCAACCTCCGGGAAAGCGCCCGCACCTGGGGTTCCGCCCCGGGCGCGGCGTCTTGGGGCGCGTTCATTTTGATCGAGGTTTGAAGCTTTGAAAACATTCCTGGACACCCTCGGCATCCCCATCGGCGCCCTGCTCGCGGCCATGCTGCTGTTCGCCGGTTTTCTCCTGGCGGTGGGCCAATCGCCGATCGAGGTCTACAGCCTGCTTTACCAGGGCGGCTTTGGTTCAGCCTTCTCCTGGCAGAACACCCTGCTGCGGGCCTCGCCGCTGATCCTGACCGGCCTGGCGGTGGCCATTCCCGCCCAGGCCGGCATGGTCATCATCGGCGGCGAAGGCGCCCTGGTCCTCGGTGGGCTGGGCGCGGCCGTGGCCGGCCTGGCGCTGGCCTCGCTGCCGCCGGCCCTGGTCTGGACCGGCATGTTGCTGGCGGGTGCCCTGGTCGGGGCGTTCTGGATCGGCCTGTGCGGCTGGCTGCGCAGCTATCGCGGGGTCAACGAGACCATCAGCAGTCTGCTGCTGTCCTATATCGGCATCGCGCTGCTGAATCATCTGGTGGAAGGCCCCCTCAAGGATCCGGCTAGCCTGAACAAACCCTCCACGGCCCCCATCGGCGATGCCAACATGCTGCCTCATCTGCTGGGCAGCGAGGTCCACTACGGCCTGGTCATCGGCATCGTGTTCGCCCTGGCGGCCTGGAGCGTGCTGCGTTTCACCACCCTGGGGTTCGGCCTGCGCACCGTGGGGGGCAACCCACGGGCCGCCCAGATGGCCGGCTTGCGGGTCGGGCTGTGGACAGTGGGTGCGGCCGCCACGGGCGGTGCCGCGGCCGGTCTGGCCGGTGGCATAGAAGTGGCCGCCGTCCATGGGGCAGCGAATGCCACCTTGGTGGCGGGCTATGGCAATGCCGGCATCCTGGTGGCCTTCATCGCCCGCCAGAATCCCCTGGCCGTGATCCCGGTGGCCATCCTCATCGGCGGCATCAACGCCGCGGGCGGCATGTTGCAACGGCGGCTCGACATGCCGGACGCCACGGTGCTGGTGCTCCAAGGCATCCTGTTCGTGGCGATCCTGGCCAGCGACACCCTGCGGGGCCTCTGGCGCAAAAAGCGCCAGCCGGCCCGGCTGACTGCTGCGTCTCCCCAGGTAGGGGCGGCATCGTGAGCGAGGTTCAAGCCGTGAGCAATGTGGCCCTCGGATGGTGGGGCGTCCCCCTGGCCGTACTGGCCGGGGCCGTGCGGGTGAGCACGCCCTATCTGCTGGTGAGCCTGGGGGAATGCATCACAGAAAAGTCCGGGCGCATCAACCTGGGCCTGGAAGGCGTGCTCATCATGGGCGCCATGGCCGGCTATGCGGCGTCGCTGGCCAGCGGCTCCCCCTGGCTGGGCGTGCTGGTGGCGGGGCTGACGGGGGCGCTCCTGGGCCTCATGCACGGTATGCTGTGCAGCCTCAAGCGGGTGAACGACATCGCCATCGGCATCAGCCTGATGCTGCTGGGCACCGGCCTGGCTTTTTTCCTCGGCAAGCCGCTGGTTCAACCCCATGCCCCGACCCTGTCTGCGCTGCCGCTGGGTTTTTGGAGCGACATTCCCCAGGTTCGGGCCGCCCTCAAAATCAACCCCTTGTTCCTCCTCGGCGTGGCCCTGGCCGTGCTGTTGCATTTCGCCTTCCGCCACACCCGCTGGGGCTTGCAGCTGCGCATCGTGGGCGACAGCGAGGATGCCGCGCGTGCCCTGGGCTACCGGGTCATCGCCACGCGGGTGGTCGCCACCATGGTGGGCGGCTTTCTGGCCGGCGTGGGCGGAGCTTTCCTGTCCCTCTACTACCCCGGCAGCTGGAACGAAGGCCTGTCCTCCGGACAGGGCATCATCGCCGTGGCCCTGGTGATCTTCGCGCGCTGGGAACCCCTGCGCTGTCTCTGGGCCTCCATGCTGTTCGGCGGCGCCGGCGCCCTGGGGCCGGCGCTGCAGTCGGTCGGGGTGAGCGGCGGCTACTACCTGTTCAACGCGGCGCCCTATGCGCTGACGCTGGCCATCCTCATTGTCACCTACTCACCCAACCGCATCCTGTCGGGCGCGCCGGGAGAACTGAGCCTGGTGCGGCGATGACGGAACAATCCGAGACCGACATGACCGCCCACTTCATCCAGGCCGACCCCTACCGCTGGCCCTTCGACGGCGACCTGTCGCCCGCCAATACCGCCCTGCTGGTGATCGACATGCAGACCGATTTCTGCGGCAAGGGCGGCTATGTGGACCGCATGGGCTACGACCTGACGTTGACCCGCGCCCCCATCCCCGCCATCCGAACCCTGCTGACGGCCATGCGCAGCAAGGGCTACACCATCATCCACACCCGTGAAGGCCACCGCACGGACCTCGCCGACCTGCCCGCCAACAAGCGCTGGCGCTCGCAACAGATCGGCGCCGGCATCGGCGAAGCCGGTCCCTGCGGCCGGGTGCTGGTGCGCGGCGAGCCGGGCTGGGAGATCATTCCGGATCTCGCGCCGCTGCCAGGGGAGGTGGTGATCGACAAGCCGGGCAAGGGCTCGTTTTATGCCACCGATCTCGAACTCATCCTGCACGTCCGCGGCATCCGCAACCTCATCCTCACTGGCATCACCACCGACGTCTGCGTGCACACCACCATGCGCGAAGCCAACGACCGCGGCTTCGAGTGCCTGCTGGTGATGGACGCCTGCGCCGCCACCGATCCCGGCAACCATCTGGCCGCCCTCCACATGGTGCGCATGCAGGGCGGCGTGTTCGGTGCGCTGGCCTACAGCGGCATGGTACTGAAAGGATTGCCGTCATGATGCCGGGTGAAATCTCCCGCCCCGCCAGCGGCGCCATGGAACTGGAGATCCTCGGCATGGGCAAGCGCTTCGGCGACGTGGCGGCCCTGGACGATGTTTCCCTCAGGATTCCTGCCGGGGGCTTCCATGCCCTGCTGGGGGAAAACGGCGCCGGCAAGTCCACCCTGGTGAAATGCCTGGTGGGCTTCTACACCCCGGACAGCGGCATGGTGCTCGTCGATGGTCGCGAGACCCCGATCGCCACGCCGCGGGAGGCCGCCCGCCTCGGCATCGGCATGGTCTACCAGCACTTCACCCTGGTGCCCAGCATGAGCGTTGCGGAGAACCTGGTCATCGCCGGCGGCAGCCTGCCGGCCATCCTGAACTGGCGCCAGGAACGGGAAAAGCTCGCCGCCTTCATGGACACCCTGCCCTTCAAAATCCCCCTCGACCGCCCGGCGGCCAGCCTGGCGGCCGGGGAGAAACAGAAGGTGGAACTGGTGAAGCAGCTCTACCTGAAACGCCGGCTGCTGATCCTGGACGAGCCCACCTCGGTGCTCACGCCGGACGAGGCGGACGAGGTGCTGGGCCTGGTGAAGGACCTGGCCAACCGCAAGCAGCTCACGGCCCTCATCATCACCCACAAGTTCCGCGAAGTGCTGGCCTACGCCGACGACGTCAGCGTACTGCGGCGCGGGCGGTTTGCAGGCGGCGGCAGCGTCGCCGGACTGGGCGTGGAGCGCATGGCGGAAATGATGGTAGGCAGCCCCATGGCGCAGGATTCGGCGGCCCGGGCTGACCGCCCCCGGCCGCCCGACGCCGCGCCGCGCCTGATGGTGGAAGGTCTGACCGCGCTGGGGGACAACGGTCTGCCCGCCCTGCGGGGAGTGGACCTGAATGTGCGCCCGGGGGAGATACTCGGCATCGCCGGGGTCTCGGGCAACGGCCAGAAAGCGCTGGTGGAGGTGCTCACGGGCCAGCGCACGGCCGCAGGCGGGTGCGTGCGGGTGGACGGCCAGCCCTATGCGGGGCGGCGCCGGGAGATGGCCCGGCACCAGGTCTACAGTCTGCCGGAGGAACCCCTGCGCAATGCCTGCGTGGCCAGCCTGTCGGTGGCCGACAACCTGGCCCTGCGCAACTACGACCGACCGCCCCTGGCCCGCTTCGGCCTGATCAACCACGCTGCACTGCGTCGCCAGGCGCGCCAGTATGTGGAGGCCTTCGGGATCAAGACCGACGGCATCGATGCCCCGATCCAGACCCTGTCCGGCGGCAACGTGCAACGGGCCGTGCTGGCCCGCGAACTGTCGCATCCGGTCCAGCTGCTCATCGTCGCCAATCCGGTGTTCGGCCTGGATTTCAATGCCGTGGCCGAGACCCACGCCCGGCTGCTGGCGGCCCGGGCGGCCGGGGCGGCGATCCTCCTGGTGAGCGAGGATCTGGACGAGCTGCTCGAATTGGCCGACCGCATCGTGGTCATGAGCGAGGGCCGCATCACCTACGAAACCCCTGCGGCGACGGCCGACCTGCGCGTGCTGGGACAGCACATGGCGGGCAGCCACGCTGCCACGGAGACCCTGCAATGAACACGACCGATATCCGGGACGTCTGGCTAAACGTGGCGGCCCGTCCCCATGCCTATCGCTTCCCGCTGCGGCACACGGCACTGGTGATGATCGACATGCAGCGGGATTTCATCCTCCCCGGCGGCTTCGGCGCCACCCTGGGCAACGACGTTGCACGCCTCGCCGCAGTGGTGCCGGCGGCCCGCCGCCTGCTGGACTGGGCACGCGGCCTCGGCCTGACGATCATCCACACCCGGGAAGCCCACGCCGCCGACCTGTCCGACTGCCCGCCGGCCAAGCGGCAGCGCGGCAACCCCGCCCTGCGCATCGGCGATGCCGGGCCCATGGGGCGTATCCTCATCGACGGCGAACCGGGCAGCGATTTCGTCCCGGAGCTGGCTCCCCTGGCTGGGGAAGCGGTTATCGTCAAGCCCGGCAAGGGGGCTTTCTACGCCACCGATCTGGGATGGATTCTCCAGCAGTTGTCCATCACCCATCTGCTGGTGGGCGGCGTGACCACCGAAGTCTGCGTCCAGTCCACCATGCGCGAAGCCAACGACCGCGGCTACGAATGCCTGCTGGTGGAG
>JAJYXA010000060.1 GCA_021791235.1 Pseudomonadota bacterium | reverse complement strand
ACTGACGATGCGTTCGCCCAGGTTCGTCGGCGAGTTGGGCGACAGCAGGTCGAGATACCAGCCCTTCTTGGCGGATCCTCCCGAATAGCTGAACGCAGTGGTGCTGACCACACGCACCACGTCCGAGTTGGTGGCCGAATACGGGCCCTCGTACACGAAGCTCTGCCCTTGCAGATCGTTACGGCCATTGGAGATCCTCGACCCGGAGTCCAGGATGCCATACCCCGTTTGCGTATTGGTTGGGCCGATATCGGAGTTGCCCAGGTATTTCCCGGTTCCGAAGTAGATCATGTAGCCCGACTGACCACTCGGCGCCGCGCCGATCTCCAGTGGACTGGTGATGGGCTGTTCCGTCGTGCCGATTTTTGCCTGGAACAGCGGGGTATCCGTCGAGCCGGACTTGTACGCAATCTTCCACGCTGTTGCCGACGAACTGTTACTGCCGCTCACATCGAACTTCCACACGTTTCCACGCAAATCACCCGCGTAGATCGTATCGATGATGCGATCGCCGTTCGTGTCCAGCAAAGCCGGTTCGGACAGGCCGTTGTCGGTGCCGACCCCGGTGTCGATCTTGATCACGGGCAAGCCAAGCGCCTTGTCGAGCGGCACCATGTACAGCACCGCATGCTGGTTGGCACTGTTGTAGCCGTTGCCGAACACGGCATACCAGTTGCCGTCGTTCATGCGCGCCACGAAGGCACGCCCCATGATGTTGCCGAGGTCGCCGCTCGAATCAGTGTATTCCCACATGACCTTGCTTGCGTCGAATGCATCCGGGTCGGTGATGTCCAGCGCGAACACCGCCTTGCCGCCGGCGCCAAGCGTGCCCAGCAGGACGGTTTTCCAGACCCCGCCCAGATAGGCGTCGCCGGAGTTGGGCGAGCCATCGACGAAATACTGGTGCTGGTAAGTCGGGCTGGCCAGATTCTTCAGATTGGGGATGACGGCATCCGGAACGTAGGTGAACAGTTCCTGCCCGCCGCCCGACGCGGCCGTGTCGGCTGCGTTGATGGCATGCAGCATGCCGTCGTTGGCGCCCACGTACAGCATCTGTTTCCGGCTCGCCTTGGTGGTACTGAAGGTCGTGTAGGCGCCCTGCTCGGTGACAGACAACGCGCTGCCAGGCTGATCGTAACCGTAGTTCTCGACCGCGACATAATGCGGATCCGAGTTGACGATGTCGCCCAGCCGCGTGGTGCGCGTGCGGTAGTTGCCGCTTGGCTGCTCAAGGGATTGATCGCCGCGAATGTAGTCGAGAACAGGGCTGCTGCCACTGGAAGCATTGGCAGCGTCGATCGCATTTTTCTGCGTACTGGTGAGCGATCCCCAGATGAAATCGGTGCCTGAACCCGTATTCCATGCCCCGCCGTTCCAGGTCGCGATCTTGCGCGAGCCGAAGACAGGAATGTTGCTATTGGTACTGGCGTCCCAGGTCATTGGGCCGGGCACACCCTGCGAGTCCAGCGGGATAGCCTTCAGCTGGCCATACCAACCCGGGGTGTGGAACAGAGCCTGATAGACGTGGGTGTTGGTGTCCAGGCGGGTGGAGTTGGTGGCGATGGCCGACGCGGATGCATCTGCCGAGGCCGCGGCTTCGAAGACCTTGCCCAGAGCGTCATACAGACCGGCCGGGTTGGTCACCTTGAAGAAATTGTCCGGCACGCCGTCCGAACCGGCCGCGCCCGTCTGGTTGTTCTTGACGTCCCAGTTGCCGCTCAGATAATCGGCGCTGCCGTACTTGGCTGCGTACCAGAGCGGATTTTCGAGCAGCTTGGCCGTGGAGGCACCCAATGTAAACGTGTGGGACCTCTCGCCTGTGACGCCACTCATGTCGGCGATTACCGGAGCAGTCACATTGACGCCCCCCTTCCGCAGGATATCGAGATAGGTTCCGTCCGCATTGCTTCCGGTCACGGAGTACCCAAAACGCAGCGCATGGCCCGCAGCTGCGTAGTCCACTTTCGACGTAATCTTGATCTGATTGCTTGCCGTTGAACCGCCGCAGGCGCTACCGACGCAGAAATCGATCAATTCCTTGCCGTCCAGGTCGTAGTCGTTTCCCCAGGTGGAATCCTCCCAGGATATTTCGAGCTGGCCGCTGGTGACGTTGCCGCCCGACATGTTCCAACTCAGCACTTTCATGTCCGTAAGCGAACAGACTCGCCAATCATTGGTCAACAGCAGGTTAGGCGGGGTGCTGCTATCGATGGCTGCACTGGGGGTATTGGATTGCGCCATGCAGGCCGGGAGAAAAGTAATCTTGCCCCCCGATACC
This sequence comes from Pseudomonadota bacterium, assembly GCA_021791235.1. Next base: position 12,541 of record JAJYXA010000060.1, on the reverse strand, counting down.
GGGATTTCCAGTTTGGGCAGGCTTTCGGCCAGCGCAACGGTGTAGGTGCCCATGGGCTGGCGCGCCGCGTAGTTGGGATTGTAGTTGCCGGTGCTGGAGTTGCCCCAGCGGGTATTGCGGAGCGTCTGATAGCCCGGGCGCAAATCCACGGTCTGGTTGGAATATGCCAGGCCGGCGATGAAATAGGTGCCTTTCAGGCTGGGGCCTTCGGGACAGATGCCCTTGGCATTCGAGAGGTCTGCCAGGGTTTTCCCGGTGCACTGGTTGTCCGAGGTCGTTACCGTGTTGTCGCCGATCAGATAGCTGCCGGAAACCCCCTCCTTCTGCCCCACTGTAGTCGTCAGGTTGGCAGGCGAGCTCGCCGTCATTCCAGGAATATCGGAAGCGGAGCCAAATTCATCGTCGTCAAACGAGCCCAGCCCGGTGGACAGCACGACCGTATTGGACAGCGCGCACCATTCGGTGCTCGGCAGGGGATCGGTCCAGGTCACCTTGGGGAGGCTGGAGATCTGGGCGGCGTCGGAGGTGTCAAAAGCGCTGGTCGGCTGCAAAGGGTGAGCGGATTCTGCTCCGGAAAAATAGCGCAGGCTTTCCAGATACATTTCCGACAGGGGATTGCCCCAGTCGACACACTGGCCATTGTTGAAGGTAAGGATGCCCGGCGAATTGCAACCGTTTTGGTGCTTATGGGCACCGAAATCCCAGCCGGCGATCCTGAACCGGTTGATGGTGTTGACGATGCCGTAATCGCTTGCACCCTGGTTGATGAACTGGCCGGTGGTGGTGTTGATCTCGTTGTCGGCCGCCGTCGTGTTGCCGGTCATCAAGGTGGTGTTCTTGCGCAGCACGCCGCCCGACTTGTTCTTGGTGTAGCTGCCCGTCAAGAGGCCGAAACGGACGCGCGCGGCGGAATCGCTCTGGCCGTATTTCTGCAGCAGTCCGGTGGGTTTCTTGTTGCTGCCGTAGCTGACGCAGTTGTCCTCCTCCTTGCCCGGCACGCACACCGCGACCCTGGCAGTCAGGGTGGTGATCGAACCTGACGCAGGCTTGTCGGTGAGTGCACCGCTGCCGGCGCCGCATTGCTGGCCGTCATAGAACGCCCAGTTTGTATAGGCGCCCGAGGCAACCTGGAGCGCTGGCGCGACGGTCGTGACGTTCGACATGCCGGTCGTCGCGGGGGTAACGTTACAGATCGAAATCGACGCATACGAGTAGGGCGTGAATTTGTTCACATCCGACCCGGTATAGATCTTGGCGAAGGCATGCACGTCGTTCGGCAGCATGGCGCGCTCGAGCACCGTATCTCCAACCAGCGTCGTGGTAGCGTTGTCCGTGGAGCGATACCCGCCGTACAACACCTTGCGCAATACGTCCATGCGCGTCATCGACGCCCAGTTCAGGAAGTTGCCGCTCCATTCGCCCGAGCATTCGTGGTCGTTCGTGCCAGTGGCTGCCACATCCGGCTCGAAACGGCCACCGCTCCCGGAGTTGTAGCTGTAACAACGCTCGGGATCGAAATAGCCGTAATACTCGACCGTATCGGTGTAGGTCCTGTCAATCACGCCGTCGCCGTTGAGGTCGGAGTAGTCGTTGTAGGCCTTCATCGACAACTGGTGGTCGCGCGACATGACGAGCATCATGCGGGGGTCGGGCGGGTTGAGGAACACCGGCTTCTGCGCAATATCGACCACCGCGCCGGCCAGCGACGAGAGTGTGGCGAGGACCAGTCCGAATATGAAGGCGTTGATGCGTTGCATGAGTGCTCTCCGGTCTACCGGCCTAGCGCCGATACGTTTCCTGCAGATAGATGTGGGTATTGGGATTGCCACCGGTCCCGCGAGTAGTGATCCGGTACATGCCTGCCTGGGTAATCGGGCCTGCTTTGAGGCTGAATCCGCCCGCGACTCCGCTCGGTATCTGCTCGATCACATACTGGGGAGCGGAATAGCTGCCAAGCGGCACGGCGGCAAGGGTGACCGTGTCCGACGCGCCCCAGGTGAAGGTTTGCGTCCAGTAGGTCGTGTTGCTGCGGCCGCTGCTTGCAGTCAGATAGGCCCCTGTCGCGGCGAATGCTGGTAAGGAGGCGCCATTGAGTATCGACTCGCCCGCACGCAAGGCCGCTTCGGCGGACTGGAATGCCAGATCGATATCGCGCGCATTGCCTGACATTTTCTCTTCGAGCAGGGTGGTGCGCAGCGCCGCCATCGAAATCAGGGTGAGGACGACCATGAAGATCAGGCCGGTGATGAGGGCGACGCCACGCTCTGCGCGCGGCACGGTATGAGTCATCGTGTTCATGGCAGGCGGTTGCGAACCCCGATCGTGGTTGTCAAGACTTGATACATGCGACGGTCCCCTGCATTCACGGCGGCATTGTTGTAGTTGTAGGTTTGCTGGGAGGTGACGATGTTGTTGTCCGGGCTGGCCATCAGCAGGCTGATCCTGACTGCCACCACCTGGTTCCAGTTCGTGACCGCACCGGCCGTGGCGTAGCTGTCCACGGCGCCGTTCGAATCGGCATCGATGCCGTACTGGATCTGCATGTTCTGGACGCCGTCAGCCAGTTCCACGGGATTGCTCCCGCTGGTGGCCAGGAAGTTGTCGTACACCCACAATGCGGGACGACCGCTCGCACCCGTGCGGATGAAGTAGGTCTTGCTCTGCATCTTGGCAATTTCGCCGTTGACGAAGTTGTGGCCAAGATCGTTGGTGGAGTTGCCCGGCGTTCCCGTGCCGGTATTGTGAACGACGTTCTGCCCACCGCCCGTCGAGTTGAAGTTGGTAATCTGGAAGACCGTGGCATTCGTGCAATCCGTCACCATGGCGATGTCGCCGATCGCCAGGTCGTTCGGTGTAGTGACCTTGAGGTCGGCCGAGGTGTTGCCCGGCTGCTGCGTCACATACGCTCCCATGCCTGTCGTACTGCGCAGGACGATGGCATCCGTTCCGGGCAGGATACTCAGCGCACTCAGCCCGCCGGTACCGGTGGGCAGGGCGGGCGACCAGCCGGTACCCTGCGCGTCGTAGCCTGCGAGCGGCTGGCCGAAGTTGTAGGCGTTGAGTGAACTGTTGTTCAGCGCGTTGTTGAACGTGCCACTGGCGCTTGCACAGCCACGATAGCCCGCCATGCGGATGTCGCGGGTCAGGGTATCCATCGCATAGCGCGCGGTCTCCTGCATGCGCGACATGTTGTCGGTGGTGCGGAAGGCACCGCGGCTGCCGATGTAGAGGTAGCCGACTGCGCCGATCACGATGAACCCGATGGTGATCGCAACCATGAGTTCGACCAGGCTGAAGCCGGCCTGGGAGTTTGCCTGAGTAGAGGTCATGGGTCTTTTCATAGCCGGGTCTCGATCGTGAATTGCTGGGCCGAGTTGCCGGCGTTACCCGTGTTATTTCCGATTCCCCGGCTGTCGTTCCACTGCACCGTGACAGTTACGGTGCGATTGGCTTGAACGGCCACCGCACCGTCTCCGGCAGGCAGCGCGCAGGCAATCTGGTTTTTCCAGTCGGTCAGGTCCTGCGCCGCCATCGCGCCGGCCAGGGCCGGACTCGCTACGCAGGTGACCGGGCTACCAAGGGCCGTGTTGTAATTGCTGGCCAGCGCGGCGGCCCGGTTGACGCGCATGCGGTCGACGATGTCGTAGGCGAGCCAGGTGGCCTGGGTGCGCTGGTAGGCGCTCTGGTTGTTGCGAATGCTGGATGTCATCAGGCCCGCCAGGCCGAGCAGGCCGATGGCCAGCACCAGCACCGCGACCAGCACTTCGAGCAGGGTAAAACCGGACTGTTTCATCGTCATCCTCATGGGCAGACAGCGTCGGCAACGTACGGGCGCCCGGTCAACTCGACCTGGATGGCCCGCCCCTTGACGGTGGCGGGGATGGGGGGGCACAGCGTCAGGGTGGTGGCCGCGGCAAGGGTGGTGCGGCCATTCGGCGTATAGGTAATGGTGGTCACCGCACCGGCTGACAGCGTGCTGCCGCCGGTGAGGGCAGGCTGCACGCGAATCACACCCGACGCATCCCGCACGATCCAGCCCTGCTGCCAGCCACCCGTGCAACTGCTGCCATCGCTGCTGGCACACACGCTGACCTGGGTGCCCCGCTTGACGGACTCGCTCCGCGCCAGGCTGAGCGCGCCGACGACTTCGTTGGCCTGCGATGCCATGCGGCTGTTCGCCACGAACATCTGATAATTCGGGACGGCAACGGTCAGCAGAATGACCGCCACGGCCAGCGTGACCAGCAGTTCGATCAGGGTAAAGCCGCGCGTTGTGTCCGGGGCGTCAGTCATGGTGTTCAGGTTCTCGTTTCACGCTGCCACCTTAAAAAGAGAGCGCAGCGATGTCCAGTTCCGCAAGACGAATGGCGGGATTGGGTTTATGAACGGCCAAGCCCACCGACACTGTGTTTCAGAAGTCCACAATGCTTAACGTCATGAATGGGACCAACTTGAGAACCAACGGGATCAGCAGGTGCCGGTGACGAGCCGCGGGCGTCCCGCGTTATTGATGATAATGTCGCGGCGCGAGCCTGCCGTACATATCTCGAACGTGCCATTGGACAGTCCGCCCGAGCCCTGGCTGCTTCCATCAGGCAGATAACTTATGAAACGGCGGTAAGTCATGCCAGTCGTAATGCTTACCGTTTGATGAACGCGCTCTTGCACCCGAAAAATCAGGTCATTCGCGTCAACTACGCCTCGCGTCCCGCCATCGATAAACACCAGCCAGCCCTCATGCCAACCGGCCGTAGCATCGCAAGCCGGTATGGCAGCGCCCGCATTGCTCGTCTTGCAAACCGTTATCCGAACCCCACGCTTGACCGCTTCGGATCGCGCCAGATGCAGGACCGTCACCATATTGTTGGTCACGGTCGCCAGCCTGCTGGTGCTCACCAGAAATGCATAGCCTGGAATGGCAATCGCCAATAAAATTGAACCCACCGCCAGCACAACCAGCAGTTCCACCAGTGTGAATCCGCGCCGTCCCATTTCCCCCTCCCTCGCTTTTTTTTATGGGAATGCCAGCTTGCCATGCTGTGGAATGCGCATCTATACAACTTTAGTCGTAGGTCCGGCCCATGCGTGAACCCGGCAATCCGGGGTCGAAACCGTCCGTCATCGTCCTGGGTGCGGGGGTTTCCGGCCTCAGCGCGGCGCTGGCCCTGCTGAGGGACGGCCATGGCGTCACGCTGCTGGAACGCGGAGAAGTCGGCGCCGAATCGTCGTGGGCGGGCGGCGGGATTCTGTCGCCGCTGCTGCCGTGGGATTATCCCGACGCGCTCTCCGGACTGGCGCTGCGCTCGATGGCCGGGTATGCCAGCTGGGTGGCGGACATTGAAACGGAGAGCGGATACAGCGCCGAATACTGGCGCTGCGGGATGCAGGTTCTGGGCGAGACCCAGCCCGACAGCGCGCTCGCCTGGTGCACCGCACACGGCATGACGGCGCAACGCAGACCCACCCCGGCGGGCGAGAGCCTCTGGCTGCCCGACATCGCCCAGGTGCGCAATCCGCGTCTGGTGGCCGCCTTGCGCGAAGCCGTTGTGCGGCTCGGCGGGATCATCCGCACCCACAACGCGGTGGAAACGGTCACCACCCGCGCGGGGCGGATGGTGGCGGTGCACACCGTACGGGACATCTACAGGGCCGACCAGTTCGTCCTGGCCACCGGGGCATGGTCGGGCATCGCACTCCCCGACCTGGCCGGCGTCCCGAACATCCGCCCGATTCGCGGCCAGATGCTGCTGTTCAAAGGGGCGCCCGGCATGCTCGATACGATCCTGTACCGCAAGGGCCTGTATCTGATTCCGCGCCGCGATGGGCATGTGCTGGTGGGCAGCACGCTGGAAGACGCCGGATTCGACAAAACGACCGATGACGCCACGCGCCGGCGCCTGCATGGTGAGGCCACCGAATTGCTGCCCGCGCTAGCCGACCTCAAGCCGGTGCAGCACTGGGCCGGACTGCGCCCCGGCTCGCCCGACAACATCCCGGTCATCGACCGGCATCCCGATTTCGACAACGTGTTCGTCAACACCGGCCATTACCGTTATGGCGTCACGATGGCGCCTGCTTCGGCGGAACTGCTGGTCGACCTGATGGAAGGCAACACGCCTGTACTCGACCCCACGCCGTATCGCTGGCAGGCCGCGCTCCAACGCAGGTGGCGCGACACGCTCTAGTACAGAGCACCCACGCGCCACGCTCGGCGCGACATGACAGGATGGTTTACACTTTGCGCCACCCAAGACGGGGCGGCCGTGCAATTGCACCATTCGCCGATGCACAACGAATCACCCGCTGGACGCAGCGGAGCGGCGTGCCACCTGGACTTCCACATGGCTGAAGAACGAGAAAAAAATAAACTGACCGTCCTGCAAATGCTTCCTGCGCTCGAATCCGGCGGCGTGGAGCGCGGCACCATCGAAATCGCCCGTGCACTGATCGAACAAGGCCATCGCGCGCTCGTGATGTCGGCGGGCGGGCGACAGGTTGCGCCGCTGACTCAAAGCGGCGCGGAGCATTTTGCCTGGCCGGTCGGCAAGAAATCATTCAAGTCGCTGCTGCTCGTCGGCAAGCTGCGGAAGTTTCTGCTGGAACAGAACGTGGACATCGTTCACGCGCGCTCGCGCGTACCCGCGTGGATCGCCTTCCTGGCCTGGCGCGGCATGGACCCGGCCACGCGACCGCGCTTCGTCACCACGGTGCACGGCCTGTATGGCGTCAACCGCTACAGTCGCATCATGATGCAGGGCGAGCGGATCATCGCGGTATCGAACACCATACGCGACTACATCCTGCGCGAATATCCCGACACCTTGCCCTGGCGCATCCAGGTCATCCATCGTGGCGTCGACGGCAACGCCTATCCGCATGGCTGGAAGCCGGATCCGGCCTGGCAGCAGGCGTTTTTTGCGCAGTTCCCGCAGGCCGCAGGCAAACAGCTGCTCACCCTGCCCGGCCGCATCACGCGGCTCAAGGGACACGAAGACTTCATCGAACTGGTCGCCCGGATGAAACGACGCGGCCTGCCTGTGCATGGACTGATCGTCGGCGGCGCGGCGCTCTCCAAGCAACGCTATTTGCAGAAGCTGCAATACCGCGTGCGCAGCATGGGACTGCAGAACGACATCAGCCTCACCGGCCAGCGCGACGACCTGAAAAACATCCTGGCGATATCCAGCCTGGTGCTGTCGCTCTCCAGCCAGCCGGAATCGTTTGGCCGCACCACGCTGGAGGCGCTGCGACTGGGCGTGCCGACGGCCGGTTACGATCACGGTGGCGTCGGCGAAATCCTGCGTGCCGTCTACCCGGCCGGTCTGCTTCCGCTCGATCGCATCGACGAGACCTGCCAGCGCCTCAGCCAGTTGCTGAAACACCCCGAACCGGTCCCGGCTGGCGACTTTTTCCCGCTGCAAGCGATGCTGGACCAGACCCTGGCCTTGTACGAACAAGTGGCGCGCACCCCCCGCCGCTGAGGTCTAGGACCGGCCGCTGATCGCGCCGGGCAGGTGCAGCAGGCGTCCGCGCAGCTTGCCGTAAAAATCGCGCAGCGCCACCATCGGACTGGAAAGCCGCAGTGCGCGGCGCGACAGGATCGCGGCCCCTGGTTCGATCTGCGCATCGCCCCGATGCAATCGCCCTATTTCGCGCGCCGCCACCGCGAACAGGTTGTATTCGAACATGACGCGCCGCCGCGCTTCGATCAGCGCAGGCAGGCGTTTCTCGTATTCGTTGCCGGCGATGGCGGCACGGATGGTCGCGAGCGCGCCTTGCGGGTCGCGGATGTCGATGCGGATGAAACTGTCTTCCGGAAAATAGGCCTCGGCATTCGGGCAGCCGCAATAGAACGGCAGCGACAGCCCCAGAAATGGGTCGGCCAGCTTCTCTGTCCAGTGGTGTTCGCCGATGTAATTTTCGACCGCGACGTGGTAGCGATAATCGCGCAGGCAATCGGCCTTGTCGTCGAGCGGGTGCGCGGTCTGGCGGCCGAAGGTGTCCAGCTCCGGCATGTGTTCGACCAGCCAGTGCATAAAGTGGGCGCGGTGATGGTGCAGCGTGTGGCGCATCGCCTTGGGCGAATACACCATCGACACGTCGCGGGTCTTGGCGACAGGGGGCGCGTCGAGCATGCGGTCGAACGGCAGGATCTCGCGGCTGCCGACGCCGTAGAACCAGTGCAGCGCCGGCTGCGAGAAGATCCGCTGCGGATGCGGCAGCGCCCATTCCGGCTGGCTCGTCAGCACCGCGCCGAACTGGCGGGTATAGCTGTCGCCGTAGATCTTCACCGACGACGGCTCGCTGGTCACCAGCAGGGTATGCGCACGCGGGCAGGCCAGCTCCTCCCGGGTGGTCTTCTTCGGCTCGCCCTCGCGCTGGGGCAGGTCGTCGTACACCAGCAGCCAGTCGTAGTCGCGCGCATCGCGCTCGAAGACGAATTCGCACTCGCCCCACACCGGCTCGTTGTGTGGAAACTGGTGCATCAGGATGGCAGCCGGCAGGCTGGTGAGCACTTTCACGCGAAGGCGGGGACGCGGCATGGGGCCTCTCAGAAACTCCGCAGGCCGCCAGACCAGTCCTGCCCGGGCTTGAGTTCGCCTGCAGCCAGTTCGGGAAAACGCGCGGCGACCCATTCAGGGGTGATCGCCTTCATGCAGGCGTGATGGTCGGGATTGCGGCAGACTTTGGCGTAACAGTTGCTGCACGGCAGCTGCGCCTGCACCGCCACCGTGCTACCACCGATGGGCTTGACGCGGCGCGGGTCGGTGGGACCGCACAGCACCAGCAGGGGGCGCGCGGCGGCGGACGAGAAATGCGCGGTGCCGGTGTCGTTGCCGATGATGGCGACGGCGCCCGCGCACAGCGGCGCGATGTCGAGCAGCTGCAGCTCGCCGTTGAGGTTCACCACATGGTCACCCGCCGCGGCAATCTCGGCGCATTCGTCCACTTCGTCCGGACCGCCGATGATGACGATCTTCGCCACGCCCTGTGCATGCAGGCGCCGTGCGAGGTCGGCAAAGCGTGCCGCACCCCAGCGCTTCAGCGTGCCTGCCGCCTGCGAGCCCGGCAGCAGCACGACATAGTTCCCGTCCTTCAGCCCGTGTTTCTGCCGCAGCGCATTCACCACGGCCAGGCGATCGGGCGCCGGATACAGTACCGGATGCGATGTCGGCGTCGGGATGCCGATCGCCTGCAGCACCGACTGCATCATCGGCAGCGCATGCGCGCGGGGATCGCGGTTGGCGGGTTGGTGCGTGTAGGGAAAACCGCCGCGGTTACCGATGCGGATGCGCGGCGCGCCGCCGGACAGCCACAGCAGCGTGAGCAGGAAGCGTGAATGGTCCGAGCGCTGCAGGTCGATCACCAGGTCGTAGCGCCCGGCGCGCACTTTCTTCAGCCAGGCAAGGTGATTGGCCCAGCGACGGGTTTTGCTGCGCACGTCGATCGCCCACACCTCGGCAAACCGGGGATCGTGTGCAAACAGGCTGCTGCAGTTGGGCTGCGTGTTGAGGTGGATTTCGGCGTGCGGCAAGGCACGCGCGATATCCTCCATCAGCGCGCTGGCGATCACCACGTCGCCCAGCGCACTCCACTTGATGACGAGGACGCGCCGGATCGTGTCGTGTTGCACGGGATTCACGCTTGCACCGACTCCGGCTGGTATTCCGGGACCCAGGTCTTCAACTGGCGTTTGACCGTCACTTCATCGTAGGTATCCGGATGGGCCAGCCAGGCCAGACATTCGGCGTACCAGCCGGCATCGGCCGCGCGCGCCTTGGCCACCCGCAGTTTGGGATGCGGCGTAGGCAGCGTGGACTCGTCGTCGGCGAGCAGTTCCTCGTACAGCTTTTCGCCCGGCCGCAGCCCGGTATATTCGATGCGGATGCGATCCTCATCCGCGCCCGACAGGCGGATCATGAGCCGGGCCAGTTCGGCAATCCTGACCGGCTCGCCCATGTCGAGCACGAAAATTTCGCCGCCCTCGCCCATCAGCCCCGCCTGCAGCACCAGTTGCGCGGCTTCGGGAATCGACATGAAGTAGCGCGTGATCTCGGGATGCGTCACCGTCACCGGCCCGCCCGCCTCGATCTGCTTCTGGAACTTGGGGATCACGCTGCCGGACGAGCCGAGCACGTTGCCGAAGCGCACGGACACGAAGCGCGTGCCGCCGGGATGTTGATCGGGCTGGCGTTGCTGCATCGCCTGACAGGCCATCTCGGCGAGCCGCTTGGTCGCACCCATCACGTTGGTCGGATTGACCGCCTTGTCGGTGGAGATCATCACGAACTTGCCGACACCGTGCGCCTGCGCAGCGGCGGCAACCACCTGCGTACCCAGCACATTGTTGCGCACGGCTTCCCAGGCATTGGCGTTCTCCATCAGCGGCACATGCTTGTAGGCGGCGGCATGGAACACCACGGCCGGCCGATGCTCGGTCATCACCTGGTTCACCCAGACTGCATTCTTCACATCACCGATCACCGGCACGATGGGCATGCCGGGAAAATGCTGCGGCAATTCCTGCTCCATCGCATACAGCGCCAGTTCGGACTGCTCGAACAACACCAGTTTCGAAGGCGAGAAACGCGCAATCTGGCGGCACAGTTCCGAGCCGATCGAACCGCCCGCGCCGGTCACCATCACCACCCGGCCAGTCAGCAGTTGATGCAGGCCGCTGTCGTCGAGTTGCACCGGGTCGCGTCCCAGCAGGTCGTCGAGTTCGATACGGCGCAGGCTGGAGACCGACACCCGGCCCGCCACCAGATCCTCGAGCGATGGGATCGTCATCACGCTCAACCCGGCTTCGGCACAGGTCTGGGTGATTCGCTTGCGCACGGCGTGCGCAGCCGAGGGCAGCGCCAGCACGATGTCATTAACCTCCATCTTCCTAGCCCAGATCGCGACCTCGTCCAGCGCCCCCAGCACCGGAAGACCCTGCACTTGACGCCCCTGCTTGTCGCGGCTGTCGTCCAGCAAGCCGACCACATGGAAGCCTGCCGGGTTGCGTGCCAGTTCGCGCAGCAGAAAGTCGGCTGCCGAGCCGGCTCCGGCCACCAGCACCGGCTTGCTGTCCGGGCGCAGCATGCTGGCAAGCCGGTGTTCCTTCCACGCACGGTAGGCCAGACGGCTGCCACCCATCACGATCACCAGCAGCAACGGGTCGAGAATCAGCACCGAGCGCGGCACCACTGCGCTGACGCGGAACAGGATCAGCACCAGCGGTATCAGCAGTGCCGCGATACCTACCGCCAGCACGATGCGCTTGAGATCGGGCAGGCTGGCGAAGCGCCAGATGCCGCGATACAGGCCGAAACGCCAGAACACTGCGGCCTGCAGCGGCACCACCCAGGCCAGGGTGGACAGCGCGGCCGCCTGGAATTCGGGCGGCACCGCCAGATTGAAGCGCAGCCAGTAGGCGCCGAGCCAGGCAAGGACCGCCACCAGTACGTCGTACAGGATGATGATGGCGGTGCGGTAACTAAGCTTCATGGCGGAGCCGGCGCCAGCGAAAATCGATCACGAGGAAGAGTGTCAGGTAGATCACGGCCGACAGTATAAGCACCAACGGGGCGTGCGACGGCATCACGCGCAACACGAACGCCAGTGCAGCCACCATCAGCATCAGGACGTACGCTCCCACAGCAAGCTGGCGATGCGTCGCCCCGAGCAGCACGACGCGCTGGTAGTAATGCGAGCGGTGCGCCTGCCAGATCTTCTCGCCCCGCAGCGCACGCCGTACAAGCGTGACGCTGGCATCGACGATGAAGGGCGAGAATACGAGCAGCGGAAACAGCCACGGCCACGCGCCCCGCATCGCCCCGTTGATGCCGAGGGTCGCGGCAAGGAAGCCCAGCGGGATCGAACCGGCGTCGCCCATGAACAGCCGCGCGGACGGGAAGTTGAAGCGCAGGAAGGCCAGCGCCGCCGCCGCGATCGCCGCGCAGAATGCCGCCAGCCCAGGCGCATCGCCCAGCCACGCCGCGACCGACAGCGCGCCGAAGCCGATCACCGCCATGCCGCCGGCCAGCCCGTTTGCGCCGTCCATGAAGTTGTAGAGATTGGTCATCCACACCACCGCCAGCATGCCAGCCAGTAGCGCCCAGCCGGTAAGTCCCAGCGCGAACAGGCAGCCGGCCGCCACGAGGAAATGGGCCAGGAAACGCACCCGCACCGACAGGCCGCGCACGTCGTCGAGCAACGACAGCGCTGCGAGCGCGAACGCGCCCAGCACCGCCGGCAGCAGCGCGGTGTCGGCCAGCCCCACGCTTGCCGCAGCGATCCCCGCCATGATGCCGAGCCCGCCGATGCGCGGCGTCGGCATCGCGTGCAGCGAACGTGCATTGGGGTGATCCATCGGCAGGACATGTTGACGCCGCAGGAGCCAGGCAAGCGTCAGCCAGCAGACCAGGAAGGCGGCGGCCACCGCAAGCACGTTCATCGTGCCGCCACCGTCGCCGCGAGCCCGGCTTCCATCGTGTAGGGCGGCGTCCAGCCGAGACGCGCGCGAATGGCCAAGCTGTCGTCGACATGAAGCGAG